>JAWWQA010000119.1:0-3235 GCA_033854695.1 Rubrobacteraceae bacterium | reverse complement strand
CTGCCATCCGGTGGCGTACTCGATCCCCTTAAGCTAATCCGCAGCTCCAACTTCCCGCCCGGCTACCCGCTCCTCATCGCCTGGACTCTGGCCCGAGACCTTCTACCCGCCATGCTCGCCGGCCTCTTCCTCGCTCCATTCGGCGGCGGCTTCTTATACCGCCTCTACGCGTCGAAACGCCCGCCGAAAGACTCTCCCCGCAGGCCCTTCGAGGAAGACTTCTAGAAAAGCTTGTCGGCTAGTCAGCTCATTGCTTGCGCCTTGCAGTACTCGCGCTGCTTTACGGTACCAAAGCATCGACCAAGCTGGGGGCGGAACGACCCGCGCAACGGCAGCTTCGTCGTTCGCCCCCAGCTTGCTGGCTGACCAGCTCTAAATAATGCTCACGAGCGGAGTGATCTTGCAATCCGTCAGCGCAAAGTCTTTCCGCGCCCGCGCCGAACTAACCAAATACTCGAGACAGTTCGCCCGGCAGTCGACCTTCCCGCATGGCACCTCGACCGTCCCCAGATCTTCCACGATCCGGACCACCGGGTCCAGGCCATTCCCAGGAGCTGCGTCCCTGCGGCGGACGTACTCGCCCTCCTCGTAGTACTCCCGTCCGTAACGAAACATGACCATGATCAGATTGTACACTATCCGTTTGACCTGGATCACACGTAGCGTTATGACACTCTTTTGCGGACGTTGTCTTCGTCCTGCTCGCGTGTCAGAGGCGAACCAGGGCAGTCTTGCACACCTCCTTCGCCAGGCGGTTGGCGTAGTGTCGGATACTCGTGCCGACCTCATCCGAAAAGAGATCCACCTCTCGCAACCCCACGCCTAGCCTCTTGACCTCCTCCCGGTCCACTTCGACAGGCGTGGCACTGACGAGCGCCTCGCGGACCCCGGCACCGAGCAGTGCCGGGATCGTGCTGGTAAACAGGCTGCCCGGGCTAAGGATGACAACGTCCGCCACCCGCAACCCTTCGTTCCTACCTACTGTCATAGGCTTTCAGTAACTTAGGTACTGAAGGTATAGCTCTCGCCGGCTTTGATCTCCTGGATAATATCGCCGACACCAACTTTGATCGACCGGTTAAAGTCGTCGACTTGCGCGGCAACCGTCAGCTTGCCTGCTTCGAGTGTTATCTCTAGTGGCGTCCCACGAAACTGCATGGGGAACGAGAGCCCCTCCAGCTTTTCGACAGGCTTCGGGTCGAAGTAGAGCACCCCGTCGCGGATCTCGCTTCCCACGTAGCTGCCTTGGATCAGGTCGAGTGTCCCGGCCATCACGCCCATGTGGATGCCTTCCTGGGTGGTGCCACCTTGCACGTCGCCGACGTCGCTTTCGAGCGCCACCATGTACCTCTCCCACGAGCTTTCCGGGTCGAGGTTTGCAAGGACACCCGCGTGCGCGACGAAGCTCAAGGTGGAGCCGTGGGTGGTCCGGCGGTCGTAGTAGTCGATATTCTTGCGGACCATGTTGGGCGCGTAGTCGTAGCCGAGCCGCTCGAAGATCTCCTTTAGCTCTTCCTCAGGAAACAGGAAGAACAGCAGCACGGCGTCAGCCTGCTTGGTCAGCTTGTAGCGGTCGGGATCGTCGCCCTCAGCCCTCAGGATCCTGTCTAGCCGTTGGATGTTGCCGTACTTCGCACGGTACGCTTCCCAGTCAAGCTCCTCTAGGTCCTCGTAGCCCTCGAACTGGCTGATGATGCCGTCGCCGTGGAACGGCACGAACATCTTGCGGCTCATCTCCTCCCATGTACGGATCACCTCGTCGGTAAGACCGACCTTAGCGGACAGCGCGTCCCGTTTGCGCTTCGGGAGCAACTCGAGCACCTTCTGGGCGATCTCGCAGATCCAGGCCACCATCACGTTGGTGTAGGCGTTGTTACGAAGTCCTTCCTCCTCAGAGTCAGGGTACTTCTCGTGGAACTCGTCCGGGCCCATCACCCCGTGGATCTCGTATCGGTCCCGCTCGGGGTTGAAGTGGGCAATAGAAGACCAGAAGTGGGCGATCTCCAGCATCATCTCCGCGCCGTGCTCTGAGAGGAACTCCAGGTCGCCGGTCGCATCATAGTAGCGCCAGACGTTGTAAAAGATGGCCGCGTTCACGTGCCTCTGGTTGTGGCTCAGGTCCGGCTCCCAGCGCCCTGACTTGGGGTTGAGGTGGACTACCTGGGTCTCCTCTTGGCCGTCGCTGCCACTCTGCCAGGGGTACATAGCCCCCTCGTATCCGGCTTCTTTGGCAGCAGCCCGGGCCTCGTCGAGGCGCCGGTAGCGGTACATCAGAAGCCCGCGCGTTATCTCCGGCAGCCGGAAGTTTAAGAACGGGTAGATGTAGAGCTCGTCCCAGAAGATGTGCCCGCGGTAGGCCTCGCCGTTGAGGCCTCTGGCCGGGACGCCCGCGTCGAGGTCGGCTGTATGCGGCGAGCACACCTGCAAGATGTGGGAGATGTGCACGCGTAACAGCAGTTGAACCCGTTCGTCTTGCGGGACATGCACATCGCATACGTCCCACAGCTCCTCCCACGCCCGGGCGTGGCGCTCTAAGGCCTCGGCGAACGTCGGGTAGCGGCCGACCGCCTTGCCGGCGTTGACTAGCGGCTCGTTTATTGCGTGATCACGCGAAGTGTAGAAGGCTACCATCTTCTCGACGTGCACCGGCTCCTTCTCTCTCACCTCAAAGGAGAGCACCTGGTGGATGTAATCCTGCATCTGGAAGAGCTTGCGATCCACGTCGAGTGGTCCTTGCTCGCCGTAAACGCGGGTGCGGGCAGCCTCAGCTATGTAGATCCGCGACTGGCGGGTTCGCGCTTCAAGAGCGATGATCTCGGGGCCGAAGGTCCTTGGGGAGACCGGGTCGAGGTGACGGCCTTCGAGCTGGCGGTAGCGGGCGACGCCCCTGTTCGTCACCCGGCCATCCAGCGTCGTTATCACCTCTACCCTCCCGGACCAGTTCTCCGGTATGATCTTCCACTCCATGGCCGCCTGGTGCTGGTCTGCCATACTGACGAAGCGGCGGGTCTCGAGTGTGGTCTCGCGGTCCGTCCGGTCACGGAACCTCAAATTGCGCTTGAGCAGGGCGTTACGGACGTCGTACTCGTGTCGGTAGGAGAGAAGCTCTATGTTGCCTGTCCCAACGGGCTCTTCACCCTCGATCCTGAGCTCGAGTAAGATCCAGTTGGGGAGGTTGACCAGATCCTCGTTGAGCACCGGCATCCCGGCCATGATGGTGGTCTCCCGGTTGTAG
>JAWWQA010000118.1:0-3180 GCA_033854695.1 Rubrobacteraceae bacterium | reverse complement strand
CATTGCGCTGCGTGCAGGCTGTCCTGCCTTACATGAGGCGAGGCGGACGCATCATCAACGTCTCCTCGGTGGTGGGAAAGCGAGCGATCCCGAAGGTTGGGGGATACTGCGCAACCAAGGCGGCCCTGAACGCGCTCTCCGACGCCTTGCGGGTCGAGGTCACCGATAGGGGGATCACGGTCACGAACGTCTACCCGGGAACTACCCGGACCGCGTTCCGGGAGAACTCCCGGCGGACGAAGGACGAAGAGCGCGGCTGGCGGCCGCGTGGTGTAACACCCGAGAAGGTGGCTGAGAAGATAACGCATGCCGCCGAGAAGGGCGGCCGGGACGTGTACGTCACCTTCCCAGACTGGATCTTCGTGGCCGGGACGATGCTGGCTCCGGGTTTATTCGACCGTCTACTCCGTTCCTGGGCAAAGGATTGAGGCTCTTGGGCTTCGAGGACAGCGCTCTAGCGAGGCTCCGGCGCTACCGCGAGGAGGCCAACCGTTCCCTGGAAACTCAGCGCAGGATAAGGGACGCTACCCGTCGCTTCTCCGAGCGGGTCTTCGCCGGTCTCGAGTACACAGCAGCTCTGGGACGGCAGTCTGGTTTTGTAATGGAGGTCGAGCGCGCGAAGGACGTGCTCGTTCTGCGAGTGGAGGCCGCTCCCGGCGCCGGGGGGCGCCTTACGCTCGGGGTGATCGGCGGCGCGGCGGCTGAGAGGGATGAGGACCTTATGCACGAGGACTTGAGCCACTACAGCCTCGACCCATCGGGCTACTCGGGCCGTATCCTCGGCTGGTCAGAGGAAGCGGGAGAGGCAGCGTGCCAGACCTTCGCCGTATATGAAGACGGCGTGTGGAAGACGACGGGGCTCTTCGTCGCGAAGGCTCGCGGGCGTGTGGACGATCCGGACAAGGTATTGAACGGCTTCTGCCTGCGGATAGTCGGAAGGCTCGTAGATTTAGCCGCACTCACCGGGGGCGTGGGCAGGCGGTGGCTGGACGAGCCTTACACGCTCCCCGATCTCCTGTCGGGGAAGGAGCATCCCACGGAGACGCGCTGGCCTCGCTAAGAGCTCTCGACAGTGATCAGGGCGAAGCCATCCGTAGTCTCGTCGATCACCGCGGCACTAGCCATCGAACTCTTCGACAGACCGAACGGCGTAGCCCTGTAGGGTTTCTGCGGGGGTGATTCTTGGGGAGTGGCCCAGGAGACGGTGCCGAATCAGGTCTTCCAGGGCTGTAGTTATCTCTTCGTCGGTGCAGTTCTTGAGAGCACTCCGTAGGTCTTTGCGGTTGATCTGGCCGTGTCCCAAAAAGGAGCAGAGGCCGGCGTAGAGTACCTTCGAGGCTGGGGGGAGGGGCAGTGACCAGATCTCCGGCTCGTACCAGAAATCGCCGATACCGACGGCGTTCTCCGGGCGCGTGCCGCGAGCGTCGTAGAGGAGCGTTACCTCGGGAAGCTGATCACCGGACTTCATACGCTGACCGAAACCACTCTTGGTGCTCACCGGTAGTCTCTCTGCCGGTGCCAGATCTCCGCAACGAGCACCCCTTGGGTCTCGTCGTCTACGCGGTAAAGCACCCGGTAGTCGCCGATGCGCAACCGGTAGCCCTCCCGGCCTTCTAGCTTCCTGCTGTTACGCGGGCGTGGGTCTTTTGACAGCGCGTACACGGCTTCTATGATCCTTTCCCGATGCTCCTCTTGGATTCTGTTGAGCTGCTTCTGAACTCTACGCCGGATCTGGACCCGGTAGACCATCACTCTTCAGGTACTCGGCCCTCCCTGATCTCCCGCACCGCTTGCTCCCAAGGGATCACTTCATCCTTCCCGCTCTCAATGGCGGCCATCGCCTCGTCGTAGCGCCGGATGTCTTCCATGTCGGTCTCGATCTCCCGCAGCCGCTCATACTCTTCTATGTCGAGTACTACACCGATGCGCTTGCCGTTCTCGTCAGTCAGATAGCGCGCTTCCATGCCCGGCTCCTCTCTCATCGGCTCCGGATTCACCGCAGTACGGTGCGGACCGTCTCGCCTACGGCGGGGGTGTGGATCTTGTAGCTCGGAGCGAGCCGGTAGGCGAGGCCGCTTATGCGCCGCCTGGAGCCATGGATTAGGATGATCTGGCGCGGCTGGAGCTTCTCGGTTATTCCTAAGAGCTCCTCCTGTGTGCAGTGTGCGGCGAAGCTGACCTTCTCGACCCGCCAGCCTTCCTCCTCACCCGGGGCGCGGGATGCGCCGTAGGAGGCCGAGGCGTTGGAAGGTAGGATCACGGCGTTCGTCGGATCGTCCTGCAGGCGCCTGCGGTAGAAAGCGCTGGCTCCGCCCTGCATTGTTACCGGCGAGGCGATAATTGCGCATGGGTTCGAGAGTATCCGCTCGCGAGCCTTATCGTCGTTGGCGACCGCCCGGATGTTCTCCCCAAAGAAGAGCTCCTTAGGGTCCGTGTGCTGGAGGTACGGCTTCATGTAACCGAGCTGTTCGGCGTAGAGCCGCTCGGAGGTCGTGACCACCGAGCCGTCAACGTAGATGAAGACGTTTCGATCGAGTCCATACTCCTTACCATAGTGCTTGAGCCCGAGGATGATCTCCTGAGCCTGGCCCAGGGCGTACGTCGGAATGAGGACGATGCCCTCACGCTCCAGAGTGGTCTCATTGATGACTTCGATCATGGTCCGCACCGATTCGCTGAACGGTTGGGGCTGCTGGTCCGCCAGGGTCGCCTCCATGATCAAAAGGTCTATGCCTTTGACGTCCGGCAGGCGCGCCGAGGGGATGGAGAAGTGATTCTCGAGGCAGATGTCCCCGGTGTGGAACACGGTCGCCGAGCCGGTCTCGAAGAGAACGCTCGCTGCGCCCAAGATGTGGCCGCTCTCGGCCAGAGTGATCCTGGCCTCCCCAACCTGTACCGGCTTGCCGAACGGTATGGGGCGAAGGCGCTTCTTTACCTCGTGCAGGGTCGCACCCCCGGGTGGTCCTCCGCCCATCGCCGCGTGGTCGTTGAGCGCCGCGGCGATGAGTCTGGCTGAGGGCGGCGTGCAGTAGATTGGTACTCCCGGCTGGTCCCTGACCAGGAGCGGCAACGCACCGCAATGGTCCAGGTGGGCGTGTGTGATCACCGCCGCGTCGAGCCCCTTTAGCGCCCGGAAGTTAGGCGCGAGCGAACCCCGGCCGTCGGGCCTTATGCCGGCGT
>JAWWQA010000117.1:0-10121 GCA_033854695.1 Rubrobacteraceae bacterium | reverse complement strand
TCAGGGGCATCCCCGCCACCGGCAAGAGGATAAAGGTAACGGGGATGGGCCTCTTCCGTTTCTCCGACGGTAAAGTTATTGAGAGCTGGGACAGCTTTGACCAGCTCGGCATAATGCAGCAACTTGGCGTCATCCCCGACTGAGCATCCCGTTCCCTAGACGTTCTCCTAGCGGAACATGCCGGGCTCCAGTACCTGCGTGATCGCATCCAGCGCGACCGGGAACCCTCCCCTCCTGGTTGCCTCTAAGAGCGCTTCCATGCTGGGGGCCTCGTACTCGCAGTAGACTTTCCCTTTCTCATCCGTGTCCCAGGAGCGGACCCAGCGTATCCCCACCGCGTCCTCTGCCGCCTTGAGTTTCGCGCCTGTAGCCTCCATTTCCTCTTCGGGAATGTGGCTAAAATCCCTGAGAATGACGTAACGGGGCATCACTTACTCCTTTCCGCGCCGGGGATTTCCTCCAGCGTCCCTTTCTTCAACACGGCCTCTTCCAAAAATATCCGCGCCGCGTCCGAATCTCCGACAGATTCGTATGTCCTGGCTAGATCTTCAAGGACTCCAACCTCGCCTTCCTCATCACCGATCCTACGGCGCAGGCGCAGCGACCGGCGCAGACAGGAGAGAGCGCTTGGATAATGCTTTAGTCTCCGGTGGCTCTCGGCCAGGCTGCTCAGGACGTAGGCTTCGGTCTGACGGTCGGTCAGCTCTCGCAAGAGCCGAAGTGCCCTCCGTCCGCATCGGACGGACTCTCTGAGACGGCCCAGATCCCGGTAGACCACGCCCAGGCTCGCGAGGGCGGCGGCTTCATGAGCCGTTTGGCTTTGCGCACGCGCCAGATCCAAAGCCTCTTCGTAGCAGCCGGCAGAGTCTTCGAGCTTGCCCATGCGCCACAGCAGACCGGCCATGCCTAATAAAACTTTGCGCAGGTGGTGAGGGTCGTCCAGCTCCCTGTAAACCCCGGCTGCGGCTTCGTAGGCTTCTAGGGCCTCCGCCGGTTCTTCGAGTGAGCGATGAAGAACATTCGCCAGGAGGGTCAGAGCTTCCGCCTTGCTGGACAGTTCCTCCGGCGTGCAGGAGAGCTCGTGGGTCATATCCAGCAGCTTTATGGCCCACCTATAAGAGTCCGCCGCGCCGCCGTGATCCCCGATCTGCTCCAGGCACATGCCGGCGCTCATGAGCGCGTGCCCCTCTTCCCGGACGTGTCCCATCTCCCGGCTGATCCTGGCGGCGGCCCGGTAATGCTTAAGGGCTTGTTCAGAAGCGCCAAGAGCCAGGTACACTATCGCAAGGTCGTTGTGGGCAGGCGCCATCCAGGTCCTGTTCCCGATTTCGGTCAACATTTTTAGTTGCTCGAGTCTTAGTGAGAGTTCGGCTTCGAAGTCTCCCCGGTCGCGGTAGATGAAGGCCAGGATGTCCCTCCGCATCCCCTCACCGAGCATGCGTTCCTCATCTTCCAGGTCGGCGCCGACCTCCACTCCTCTCTCGGCCCAGCTTAGGGCCTGTTCGTAGTCTCCCGAAGTACGGTAGACCTGGGTTATGTTAGCGATGTCGCTCGCTTCGCCCCACCGGTCCCCAATCTCCCGGTGCACCCGGAGTGCCTGGAAGTTCGCTTCGAGCGATCCGGCATAGTCCCGCTGCGTCCAGCAGACGTAACTCATCTCCCGGTGTGCTCGGGCTTCGCCCGCTTTGTCTTTCAACTCCTGGAATATGCTTATCGCTCTCCGATAAGCCTCCATCGCACCATCAACGTCCGAAAGCGCCGCGAGCACCCCTATGCGCCGGACGTGGACCTCCGCGATCCGAGCCCGGTCTCCCAAGGCATTCGCCAGCTCGAACATCTCCTGGACCGTCCCCGCCCGCTCCACGCCACGGTCAACGCGCTCCAGAAGAATCTCCCGCGCCGCCAGCAGCTCGAACCTGGTTTCCTCTGAATTCGGTAGTTTCCCAACGACCTCCAGGGCCCGCGTGTAGCTCTCCAGGGCAGTCGCCCAGGCATGGCTCTCCTCATCCTTCCTCGCCGCTCGTGTAAGGCTCTCCAGCGCCGGTGGCCACGCCTTAGCCCGTAGATAGTGGTGGGCCAACTCAGCCGGTTCGCCGCCCTCTTTCTCCAGAGCCTCGCCTACGCGTTGGTGCAGCCCCCGACGTTTGGGAGCGCCCATCTTTTCGTAGAGGGCCTGGCGTAGCTTGTCGTGGGAGAAGTGGTAGGACTCTTCTTCGGTTTCGACGATGAGCCCTGAGGCGATCAAAGGCTCGATGGCCTCGAAAGCCTCGACCTCTTCGCGTCCTGTGGTTTCGCACACCAGCTCCAGGTCAAAAGTTCGTCCGAGGACGGCAGCCAGGTCCAAAAGGTGGCGGGTTTCATCGTCGAAGCTGCTGATCCTGGCTTCGATCAGGGAGCGCACGCCGGAGGGAAGGGCGTTGTGTTTCAGTTTCTCATTTAGTAGTTCGCTTTTGAGTGAGCGGATCCGCCGGCGGGTGTCAATCTCGACGGCGCTGGCTTCGATCAACCACCGCAAATACTCTACGGCATAGAACGGGTTGCCCTCCGATTCCTGGTATAGAAAGTCTGCAAGTGGTAGCAACCCACTAAAGCCGCGGGATGCCATGTGACTCACGAACTCTTTCGTGTCCTCCAACGACAGACGACTCAGGCTTAGGATAACTATAGCCCGCCGTTCGGCGAGGCCTCCGAGCCACCCCGAAAGTTCCGCCACGTCTTCTCGACGATAAGTGAAGACCAAGAGAATCCTCTCATCGGAGACGCGCCGCGCCGCGTAAGCCAGAAATTCCAGCGTAGCCGTATCCGCCCACTGCACGTCATCCACGAAAAGAACCAGGGCCTGAGAGTCCTGCGAGAGTCGGATGAGCTCCCCAACGAGCGCACTATAGACCCAGGCGTCCCCTTCCATCCCGACTTTCTGTTCGTAACCGAACTTTTCATCTGGGATGCCAAGAAGGCTCCTGGCTGACGGGCCTAGGGCGTCGGTCACCGGTTCTAGTGGTGGACCCAATTCCCTCTCGTAGCAGCGCCCCGAAAGCACATGAACGTCTCGGGAGCGAGCGTAGCCTAAAAACTCCTCTACCAGTCTCGTCTTACCCACCCCCGCCTCGCCTTCCACCGCAACGGCGCCGCCCCCAGAGCCTTCCAGGGTTTCCTTTAGCCGTTCTGCAAGCAGGGCGTACTCCTTATCCCGACCTACAAAGTGTGTGCGGCCAAGCGAATAGGGGAACCTCAAGGGACGGCGAGGCCTCGGGTAACGCCGCAACGTATCCACCCCCGGCACGTCACGAGCTTCTATTCGTTCCTTTAGCCGGTCCATCTCTGGTGAGGGAAAGGCGCCCAGCTCTTCCTTCAGGATTTTGGCGTAGCGCCGGAAGGTTTGGAGAGCGAGGGCCTGCTCCCCGGCGCAGTAGTGGTAGAGCATGAGCTGGCGGTAAAGGCTCTCGCGGTACCCCTCCACGGTCAGTGCATGGTTGCAGACCTCTATGGCCTCCGTGTAAAGGCCACGCAGCGCCAGGCACTCTGACAACCCTGAAAGGATGGTGAGACGGCGCTCTTGCCACTCCCGTCGAACCTCCATCGCCCAGTCCTCGTAGGGATCTTCCGCCAGAAAATCGCCCCGCCAAAGCTCGAGAGCCGCCCGGTACTCATTGATGGCCTCCTCGAGCCTGCCTTCTCTCTGGGAGGTCTCTGCCTTATTCTGGTGTCTCTCGAATTCCCAGGCGTCCACCTCGCAGTTTGCCTGAGGGTTGAACGAATATCCGGGAGATCGACGCAAGATGTAGCGCGAATCGGACCCACGTTTTATGTCTGGCTCCAACGCCTTGCGGAGACGGCTGACCGTGACCCGCAGGTCTCGCTCCGCCGCCTTTGGGGATACGCCAGGCCACAGCGCCTCCATGATCTCGTCCCGCGAGAAGGCACGATGCGGCCGCGTGAGCAGTAGCTTCAGCAACGAGCGCGTCTTCTGCCCGCCCCACTCCCGACGTTCGATGAGGTCCTGGCCACGTCGGACCTGGAACCCACCGAGTAAGCTGATCTTCAGATCGTCCAACTTCCCCTTTAACCCGTGTAGTGCTAGTAACAATACATTCTCTTTGTTCTAACCGCAATCCTGCAACAAAAATGCAACGTTGGGCCGCTAGCCTCCCGGTCAGAAGCGAAAAACACGAGCGAAGGAGGTGAGCTTGCAGAGATCACGCTAGGCCAGACTCCGCAGCCAGCTACCGAACATAACGTAAAGGAGGAACTCTTCATGACCATCCAGAAATCCGTCAGCGGCCTCGATTTCGAAATCCTGCGCCGCGCTTACGAGGAGCGCGACCCCGAGTTGGCCATCAGCCTCTACGCCGACGACGCCGAGGTGCGCATCGTCGACCACACCAACCCGCCGAGCTCGCCGTTCGAGCTGCGCGGTAAGGAGCAGATCGCCGGGTACCTGCGCGATGTCCTTAGCCGCGAGATGACCCACCGCGTCGAGAACGAGGTTATCGGAGAAGACCGCGTAGCGTTCAACGTGGAGTGCCAGTACCCCGAGGGGGGCCGCGTTCTCTGCGCGGGGACGCTCGAAGTGCACGATGGCAAGATCGTCCGGGACGTAAGCGTACAGGCCTGGGACGAGTAAGCCAAAGCAGGTTGCTGACGAGTTCAGAACAAAGGAGGTTACCGTGTCATCTGCAAACCTGATTCGTTGGAGTGGGGTGGCGCTCTTGATCGCTGGAGCACTGGTCGCCGTCGCGACGCCCTTCCATCCCAACGATGTCGCCGATCCAAACGCGGTGACTACCAATGCCTGGGTGATCGTGCATAGCCTGTATGTCCCCGCGTTTATCCTGGGTATGTTCGGTCTGGTGGGTTTATATGCCCGACAGGCGGAACAGGCCGGTGTGCTGGGGTTGGTCGGGTTCATCCTGGCTTTCATCGGTAGTGCCTTATTCGTGGTAGTGGTCGTCCTGGAGGCCTCTGTTATCCCGGTTATCGCCGCGGATTCGGCCGGGCAGGCCCTGCTCGACCCAGCGGGGCCACTGTTAGGGGGAGAGCTCGGTCTGATCTTACTGGCGGGCCAGGCTGCCTTTGCGCTGGGCTTCGTCCTGACCGGCATCGCCACCGCCCGCGCGGAAGTTCTACCACGTTGGCCGGGCTTGCTGCTCCTTATCGGCGCGCCTCTGGCAGCCTTCTGGCCGCCGCTGCCGCAACTCGTTGGGGTTACAGGCGGTGTCCTGTTCGGGCTGGGGTACGCCTGGCTAGGGTACGCCATGTGGGCGCGTACAGGCGAGCGGGTTATCCAGCAGCCGGCCCACCCCTAGATGAGCGGGGACTTCGCCGAAAGCCGGTGACTTCAGCCGCCAGCTTTCGGCAGGACCCTATCAAATCAAGCTCGCTTAGCAGATCAACGACAATCCATAGAAAGCCGATACATCCAGGAGGAGACCATGACGATACAGGAGCTGGATCAGGCAAAGGCGGAGGAGTTCGCCGGGCAGATGTTGAACGTCCTGAACGGCGCGGCGCTGGCGCTTATGACGAGCATCGGTCACCAGACCGGACTGTTCGACACCATGGCGAGTTTGCCTCCGGCGACGAGCCAGCAGATCGCCGAGGCGGCCAGATTAAACGAACGGTACGTGCGCGAGTGGCTCGGCGCCATGGTCGTCGGCCGGATCGTGGGCTACGATCCGGCTACAGGTACCTACGCGCTTACCCCGGAGCACGCAGCCTCGCTCACGCGAGCGGCGGGACCGGATAACCTGGCCATGATCACGCAGTACATTCCGCTGCTCGGGAACGTCGAGGAAGATGTCATCGAGGGTTTCCGTAACGGGGGCGGCGTGCCCTACTCCGCCTATCCGCGCTTCCAGCAACTACAGGCCGAGGAGACCAGTCGGGTACTCGACGCGACGCTAATCGACACGACTCTTCCCCTCGTTCCAGGGCTGATCGAGCATCTGCAGGCGGGGATAAACGTTGCCGACGTAGGGTGTGGGCAGGGACATGCGATCAACCTCATGGCCCAGGCCTTCCCGAACAGCCGCTTCACCGGATATGACTTCTCTGAAGAAGGAATCAACGCGGGAAAAGCGGAAGCCGAACGTATGAGCCTGAAGAACGCTCACTTCGAGGTAAAGAACGTGGCGACGCTGGACGCCTCCGGCGAGTATGATTTCATGACCGCCTTCGATGTCATCCATGATCTCGCGCAACCAGCGAAGGTCTTGAAGAAGATCTTCGACGCACTCCGGCCCGGCGGAACCTTTCTCATGGTCGATATTGCGGCTTCCAGTAACGTCAGCGAGAACATCGAGCATCCGCTGGCGCCGGCCCTGTACACCTTTTCGGTGATGCACTGCATGACCGTCTCCCTGGAGCAGGATGGGGAGGGGTTGGGCACGGTGTGGGGCGAGCAGAGAGCGCGACAGATGCTGGCCGATGCCGGATTCAACCGGGTGGAGGTCAAACAGGTCCCGGGCGACATCCTCAACAACTACTACCTCTCCACGAAGGGAAAGGAGCAAGAGATGACGAGCAAGACGGACGGCTCGACCCCAAAGACGGCCGAGATGGCCTGGCAACAAGTTGAGGCCCAGCTTCAGGCCTTCTACCACGCCTGGCAGGTGCGTAACGCGCCCGATATACAGAAGCTGTTCAGCGACGATGACCGGTTGCTACTGTGGGGCACAGATCGCTGGGAGCGCATCAGGGGCCGCGCCGAGGCAGACCGTGAATTCGGCCGATGGATCGACACCTGCCCGCCCTGGACCTCGTTCGAGGTGACTTACCGGGAGATGGACGTGCGCGATGGGATCGCCTGGGTAGCAGAAGAGGTAACCGGGCTGTGGTCGCGCGAGACCGAGAGTGGTGCGACGCACTTCCGCATCACAACGGTCTGGGAGGATAAGGGTGGGGAGTGGAAGGTTATACACGCCCACATTGACCTCCCCCTGGATTAGCAAGAAAGATCTGCCGGAGGATCGGTGCCAGTGCCCACACTGAGGATACCTGTTGAAGGGCCGGAAACAGCTTCCCCAAAATCCGCCTTTTGGCGTATTGCCCATTCTCACTTGCCTGCTATGATGACTGGCCTGAAGCTAGAATGTAACAGCACAAAGATTTGAGCGAAGGAAAGGAGCACCCCACTAAGACAGCGAACCGGCTAGCAGGCAGCCTGCCAAACCTCGCAGCCAGTTACACGCAGCATAATGTAAAGGAGGGCAACAATGACTATGCAGAAGTCCACGGACCGGCTCGAAATGGGGCTTTTTCGACGCGCCTTTGAGCAACGCGATGCAGAGCTGCTCATAAGCCTCTACGCTGACGATGCCGAGCTTCGCATCGTCAGTTGCAATAACCCGCCGAGTTCGCCCTTCGAGCTGCACGGTAAAGAGGAGATCGGAGATTACTGGAGAGATGTCTTTAGCCGGCAAATGACGCATCTCCTGGAACAGGAGGTTGTTGGGGAGGACAGCCTGGCGGTTAATGTGGCATGCAAGTATCCGGACGGGACTCGGGTTCTCGCTACAATGATGTTTGATCTGCATAAGGGAAAGATTGCGCGGCAAGTGGATGTCCAGGCCTGGGACGTGTAGTACCCTGAACTTATCTCTCCCGGTCGAAATAGGAGGAGGCCCTGAAGTACTCCAGAGCCTCCTCCGGAGCTCCAAGATCCAGGTACAGCGTTCCGCAGGTACTGTGCTGGGTGACAAAAAAATTCTTGCTCCCAAACTCGGTAAGGAACCGCAGACTTTTGAGGCTCAGGGGGAGCGTGGTTGCCAAGCCTCCCCCATAGCGATGGAGGGTGGCTACGGTATCCATTCTTACAACCTCGCTAGCCTTATCCCCTAACTCATCATAGATCCGGCTCGCTTCTTCAACCCATCGGAGGGCCTGTTCGTAATCTCCCATGCTGCGGTAGACCTGGGCTATATTCCCGGCGTCCCCCGCCTCGCCCGGCCGGTCGCCCAGCTCGCGGTGTATCTGGAGTGCCCGGAAGTTCGCCTCCAACGAACCGGCGTAGTCCTGGTTTACCCAGCAAACGTAACTCATCTCCCGATGTGCCCGAGCCTCATCCGCCTTATGCCCTAGCTCGCGGAAGATGGTCACTGCCGCCTGGCCGGCCTCCAACGCACCCGTGGGGTCTGAGAGGGCTGTAAGAACACCTATACGCCGGACGTGGACCTCGGCGATCCGAGCCCGGTCTCCCATGCGGTTCGCCAACTCGAACATCTCCTGAACCGTTGTGGCTCGCTCTTCTCGAAGGCCGATACGCTCTAGAAGACTCTCTCGCGCCCCTAGCAGCTCAAAGCGTGTTTCCTCGGGGTCTGGTAGCTTGCCTACGACCTCCAGTGCCCGTGCGTAGCTCTTCAGGGCAGCGTCCCACGCATAGCTCTCTTCCACCTTCCTCGCTGCTTTTACGAGGTTCTCCAGTGCCGGCTGCCACGCCTGCGCCCGCAGGTAGTGGTGGGCCAGCTCGGCCGGCTCACCGTCCGCCTCCTCCAGAGTGGCGGCCACCCGAAGGTGCAGCCCCCGGCGCCGGTAGCCCCAGATGTCTTCATAGAGTGCCTGGCGCAGCTTGTCGTGGGAGAAGTGGTACGCCTCTTCCGAAGCCTCGACGATTAGCCCCGAGGCCATCAGAGGTTCCATGATTCTAAAGATGCTTGCTTCCCCGTGAGCGGCAGCATTACAAAGCAGTTCAAGGTCGAAGGTGCGACCTATGACCGCGGCCAACATCAGGAGGTCCCGCGCTTCCTCGTTTAGGCCGCGAAGTCGAGCTTGGATCAGAGAACGTACCCCAGAAGGTAGTGCGCTCTCCTGCAGCAACTCGCTTTTCAGCCCGGAGATGCGTCGCCGGGCACCGATCTCAACGACCCCGGCCTCTATCAGCCAGCGTAAGTACTCCACGGCGTAAAACGGGTTTCCCTCCGACTCCCGCTGGAGAAAGTCCGCCAGATAGGGAAGCTCGCCGAAGGCGCGGGAAGACATGCGTTCGAGTAGCTCCGACGTGTCGTCAATGGAGAGGCGGCTCAAGCTCAAGGTACTCATTGCCCGCCGTTCGGCGAGGTGGTCGAGCCACCCTGAGAGTCCGGCTGCATCCTCCCGCCGGTAGGCCACCACCAGCAAGATCTGTTCTCCGGACAGGCGCTTCGCCAGGTAAGATAGGAAGCCCAGCGTGACCGAATCTGCCCACTGCACGTCATCCACGAAGAGAACCAGGCCCTTATAGCTATCATCGTGGGATCCTCGGATGAGCTCTCTTGTAAGCGTGTGGTAGACGCGGGAGCTGTTGTCATACGGTTCGGCCTCCTGCAGGTAACCGGGTTCCTCCCCTCCAGGATAGAGAATGCCAGAAGTCCTCTCCCCCATGGCTGGCAGCGAGCCAAGGGCATCTACTATGGGCTCCAGGGTAGGACCCAGCTCTCTCTCGTAGCAGCGTCCGGAGAGCACGCAGGCGCCGCAGGAGCGGGCATATCCCAGAAATTCTTCCACCAGGCGTGTCTTACCTACCCCCGCTTCGCCTTCTACGGCAACGGCGCCTCCTGAACCCTCCAATACCTCTTTCAGCCGCTCAGCGAGCAGAGCGTACTCCTGGTCCCGGCCCACGAAATGCGTGCGGCCGAGAGAATAACGGAATCTCAGAGGACGGCGAGGCCTGGGGTAGCGCCGGAGCGTGTCGACACCCGGGACGTCACGGGCCTCTATCTGAGCCTTTAGCCGGGCCAGATCCGGCGAAGGAACGGTACTCAGCTCTTCTTTTAGCACCCTGGCATATCGCCGGAAGACCTGAAGGGCAAGCGCTTGCTCCCCAGCGCAGTAATGGTAGAGCATGAGCTGGCGATAAAGGCTCTCGCGGTACAGATCCAATACAAGAGCGTGGTTGCAAGCTTCTATGGCCTCTGTGTAGCGGCCCCGAAGCGCCAGACACTCCGACAGTCCCGAAAGTATGGCGAGGTGGCGCTCTTGCCACTCTTCCCGTACCTCTATCGCCCAGTCCTCATAGGGTTCCTCCGCCAGAAACGCACCTCGCCGGAGTTTGAGAGCCGCCCGATACTCATCGATGGCTTCTTCTAGCTTCCCGGCCTGGCGGGCTGCTTCCGCTCTCTCCTGGCGCTTCCCAAATTCCCAGGCAT
>JAWWQA010000116.1:0-6995 GCA_033854695.1 Rubrobacteraceae bacterium | reverse complement strand
GCTCCAATCAGGGCACATGCGTCAATCAGCGGCCCCTGGTGAATGAGGGTGAGGAGATCGAAGCCGGTACCGTACTGGCCGACGGGTCCTCGACCGACCAGGGAGAGCTGGCGCTGGGTAAGAACCTGCTCGTGGCGTTCATGCCGTGGGAGGGATTCAACTTCGAGGACGCCATCATCATCTCCGAGCGGATCGTCAAGGACGACGTCCTTACCTCGATTCACATCGAGGAGTACGAGGTCCAGGCCAGGGACACCAAGCTAGGTCCCGAGGAGATCACACGCGACATTCCGAACGCCTCCGACGACGTCCTCATGAACCTCGACTCCGATGGGATCATCAGGATAGGTGCTGAGGTGACTTCTGGTGATGTCCTGGTCGGCAAGGTGACGCCCAAGGGCGAGTCCGAGCCGACACCGGAGGAGAAGCTGCTTCGTGCGATCTTCGGCGAGAAGGCGCGTGAGGTCAAGGACTCTTCGCTGAAGGTTCCGCACGGTGAGGGCGGCGTCGTTATAGACGTCAAGCGCTTTAGCCGGGACGCGGGTGATGAACTCCAGCCAGGCGTCAACGAGATGGTGCGGGTCTTCGTGGCCAAGAAGCGCAAGATCGCCGAAGGTGACAAGCTCGCCGGGCGCCACGGCAACAAGGGCGTTATCTCCAAGATCGTGCCCGAGGAAGACATGCCGTTTATGGAGGATGGGCGACCGGTAGACGTGATCCTGAGCCCCCTCGGTGTTCCGAGCCGTATGAACATCGGCCAGATTCTGGAGACCCACCTTGGATGGGCCGCGAGCCAGGGTCTTCTCGGGGAGAACGATGGCAAGCCAACCTTCGTCTCGACTCCCGTCTTCTCGGGGGCCGAGGTGGAGGACGTCGATAAGGCCATCGAGGCTGTTCGCCAGAACGGAGGCGCCAAGATCGGCATGGGCCGTGGTGGGAAGGTAACGCTCTACGATGGGCGGACCGGCGAGCCATTCGACGGCAGGATCACCGTCGGCTACATGTACATACTGAAGCTTCTCCACTTGGTGGACGACAAGATCCACGCCCGGAGCACCGGCCCGTACTCGCTGGTCACCCAGCAGCCTCTGGGTGGTAAGGCCCAGTTCGGCGGCCAGCGCTTCGGCGAGATGGAGGTGTGGGCGCTCGAGGCTTACGGCGCTGCGCATACCTTGCAGGAGCTCCTGACAATAAAGAGCGACGACAGGGTCGGCCGGGTCAAGAGCTATGAGTCGATCGTGAAGGGTGAGAACATACCCGAGCCCGGGGTGCCGGCGAGCTTCAAGGTCCTACTCAAGGAGATGCAATCTCTTGGGCTCTCTGTCAAACCGGTCTACAACGCTGAGGCCGCGGCTGAGGATCAGGACAGGCGCGACTGGGATGAGGCGGCACGTGCGTTAGGGATCAACCTCAGCCGTGAGGAGCCCACGGGCGATCTAGACAATAGGCCCGACACCTTTGCAAGTTAGCGCAAGACGAAGCGGGCCGGCGCTACGGATGCCGGCCCGCGCAAATCAGCTTCGGCCAAAGACGAACTGGAGAGAGGAACTATAGAGCGTGCAGGGTTTAGAGCGCGACATAGACATAAATAAGCTGGAGAAGATCTCCATCGGCCTCGTCTCGGCCGAGGAGATCCGGGAGTGGTCCCGTGGCGAGGTCACGAAGCCCGAGACCATCAACTACCGTACTCTGCGGCCCGAGAAGGACGGTCTCTTCTGTGAGCGCATCTTCGGTCCTTCGAAGGACTGGGAGTGCTACTGCGGCAAGTACAAGAGGATCCGGTTCAAGGGCATCATCTGCGAGCGGTGTGGCGTCGAGGTTACGCGCGCCCGCGTCCGGCGCGACAGGATGGGGCACATAGAGCTGGCCGCCCCGATCGCACACGTCTGGTTCGTGAAGGGCGTGCCAAGCCGGATGGGCTACCTGCTGGACATCAGTCCGAAGGATCTGGACCGGGTGTTGTACTTCGCGTCTTCTATCGTCACCTGGGTCGACCGCGAGGCGCGAGCGAACGACATAAGCACTCTGCGCGAGCAGGTGGAGGATGAGATCCGCCAGCTCGAGGAGGAGCGGGACGAGGAGGTCCTGCAGACCCAGGCTCTGCGCACCAAGCGCGAGAGCGTCATCAAGGGTGAGAGCTCCCCGGATGAGCTGACCGAGGAGTACGCGGAGATCCTCGAGGAGGATCGTGAGGCGACGATCCAGAAGGTCTACAAGGAGGCCGAGGAGACCGTCCAGGACATCCAGCGCTCCGTGAACGAGCAGATAGAGCTCGTCCAGCGGGCGTGGGAGGAGTTCCAGACCCTCGAGCCGCGCCAGATCGTGGACGACGAAGAGCTCTTCCGCGAGATGAAAGACCGATTCGGGGACGAGTACGGTTACGGCGTGTACTTCCGCGGCGGCATGGGCGCCGAGGCGGTACGAGACCTCATAATCCAGGTCGACCTCGATCAGGAGGCCCAGGACCTCCGCGACATGGTCAACGAGTCGAAGGGCCAGAAGCGCCAGAAGGCCATAAAGCGCCTGAAGGTCGTGGGCGCCTTCCGCACTAGCGGCAACAAGCCGGAGTGGATGGTTATGGACGCCGTACCGGTCCTGCCGCCGGACCTGCGTCCGATGGTCCAGCTCGACGGTGGCCGCTTCGCCACGAGCGACCTGAACGACCTGTACCGGCGCGTCATCAACCGGAACAACCGTCTGCGCCGCCTGCTAGACCTCGGGGCTCCGGACGTGATCGTGAACAATGAGAAGCGGATGCTTCAGGAGGCCGTGGACGCCCTCTTCGACAATGGCCGGCGCGGCCGTGCCGTCACCGGGGCCGGTAACCGGGCCCTCAAGTCCCTCTCCGACATGCTCAAGGGCAAGCAGGGGCGCTTCCGGCAGAACCTGCTCGGTAAGCGCGTGGACTACTCCGGCCGTTCGGTGATCGTCGTGGGGCCGGGCCTTAAGATGCACCAGTGTGGCCTGCCGCGCCTGATGGCGGTCGAGCTCTTCAAGCCGTTCGTCATGAAGGTACTCGTTGACCGGGCGCTGGCGCCGAACATCAGGAGCGCCAAGCAGATGGTCGAGCGGCTCAGGCCCGAAGTGTGGGACGTGTTGGAGGACGTGATCAAGGAGCACCCGGTGCTCCTGAACCGCGCTCCCACGCTGCACAGGCTCGGTATCCAGGCGTTCGAGCCGGTCTTGGTCGAGGGTAAAGCCATCCAGGTTCACCCGCTCGTGTGCGCGGCGTTCAACGCGGACTTCGACGGCGACCAGATGGCTGTTCACGTGCCGCTCTCCCCTGAGGCTCAGGCCGAGGCTCGTGTCCTGATGCTCTCGACGCAGAACATCCTTCTGCCGGCGAACGGGTTCCCGATCGCGGTGCCTTCGCAGGACATGGTGCTGGGGCTCTACTACATAACCTACGCCGACGATGACTTCGAGGAGCAGGATGCCAAGGCGTTCATCTCCTCCTACGATGAGGCGGAGGCGGCGTACAAGGAAGGCTCGCTCAAGATCCACGACAAGATTCTGCTGCGGCGCAACGGCAGTAAGGTCGAGACTACGCTCGGCCGGGCGCTCTTCAACGAGAACATCGAGGGGACCCTGCAGGAGTATCTCGACAACGCCTACGACCCGGCCGGCTACAACTTCATCAACCACGTGTTGCAGAAGGGTGAGATCAAAGCTCTCGTCGCCGAGTACGTTAACCGCTACCCGACCGAGCTCGTGAGCCAGCTTCTGGACACCCTCAAGAGGGTTGGTTTCCACACGGCCACGCGTGCCGGTGTCTCCATCGGCAAGAACGATATCGTGGTACCGGAGCAGAAGTACGAGATCCTGGAGAAGTACGACAGTCTCGTCAACGAGATCGAGGAGCAGTGGGATAGCGGCTTCATCTCCGATGAGGAGCGTCTAGAGCGGGTCATCGGCATGTGGACCCAGGCCAAGAACGAGGTCGAGGCCGCGATGAAGGCCAACCTCTACAAGCTGAACCCGATCTACATGATGGCCAACTCCGGGGCCAGGGGTAACTACTCCCAGATCACGCAGCTCGCCGGTATGCGCGGCCTTATGACGAACACGAAGGGCGAGATCATCGACGAGCCCGTGAAGAGCAACTTTATGGAGGGCCTCTCCGTACTCGAGTACTTCACCTCCACGCACGGAGCCCGAAAAGGCCAGGCCGACACGGCCCTGAGGACGGCCGACTCCGGTTACCTCACCCGCCGCCTGGTGGACGTGGCCCAGGACGTCGTGATCCACGACGCCGACTGCGGCTCCGAGGGCTACGTCGAGATTCCTCTTTATCTCGATAGAGGCCGGGGCGACGCCAACGACTCCGTCGCGGCACGCTATCTGGCCCGGGATCTCGTACATCCGGAGACGGGCGAGGTCATGGCCGAGGCCGGCACGGACATAACACCGCGCCTCTTCGCCTCGTGGCGCGAGCAGCTCCCGCGGGAGACCCTCGTCCCGGTGCGTACGCCCTCCAAGTGCGAGAGCCCGCATGGCTTGTGCCAGGCGTGCTACGGCCGGGCGCTCTCGACCTACCGTCCGGTGGACGTCGGAGAGGCCGTCGGCATCATCGCGGCCCAGTCTATCGGTGAGCCAGGCACGCAGCTCACCATGCGTACCTTCCACACCGGTGGTATCGCCGGCGAGGACATTACGGCCGGTCTGCCCAGGGTCGTCGAGCTCTTCGAGGCGCGGCACCCCAAGGCCGAGGCTACCCTCGCCGAAATAGATGGCTTCGTTAGCCTCGAGGAGACCGAGAGCGATAGGCTCATAAAGGTCGTGATCACCTCACCCGACGGCACGGAGAGCCGGGAGTACAAGGTCGAGCGCCAGCTTTTGCGGCCGGAGTTCGTCGAGGGGGCCGAGGTCCGGGCTAATACCCCGATCACAGAGGGCTCAATTTACCCACACGCGATCCTGGAGAACGACCTGCGCTACGGGCGGGGCACCACCCAGACCGAGCGCTATCTCGTCGACGAGGTGCAGAAAGTCTATCGGGCGCAGGGAGTGGACATCCACGACAAGCACATCGAGGTGATCGTGCGCCAGATGCTGCGCAAGGTCGTCGTGGACTCTCCGGGTGACACGAACCTCCTGCCCGAGCAGGTCGCCGATAGGTTCACGGTGCAGACCGAGAACGAGCGGGTAGAGGCGGAGGGCGGCGAGCCGGCCACCTTCCACACGGTCCTCATGGGGATTACCAAGGCCTCGCTCGCCACGGACAGCTTCCTCTCAGCGGCCTCCTTCCAGGAGACGGCTCGCGTCCTCACCGACGCTGCCATCGAGGGCAAGGTGGACAACCTCGCCGGTCTGAAGGAGAACGTGATCATCGGTAAGCTCATCCCGGCGGCCACGGGTATGCCGCGCTATCGGCAGCTTACGGTGACGGTCGAAGGCTATGGCACGCAGGACGTCGAAGACCTTGACATAGCGGCTTCATAAGCATAAAATAAAGCGTCGCGGTTACGAGCAGTTACGAACTGTAATTGCTTCGGGGGCCAGCCCCTGAGCCGCGGCGCGTAATTTTGTTGTTGAACTTTTACCCCGGATGAAGGAAAGGAAGGCGCAGCCGTGCCGACGACGAATCAGCTCGTGCGCAACGAGCGGCAGTTACAGACGAAGAAGACGGCGACGCCGGCGCTGCAGGGTTCGCCTCAGCGGCGCGGCGTATGCACTCGTGTCTCGACGACCACGCCGAAGAAGCCGAACTCGGCGCTGCGTAAGATCGCCAGGGTTCGCCTCACGAACGGTATGGAGGTTACGGCCTACGTGCCGGGCGAGGGGCACAACCTGCAGGAGCACTCTGTGGTGCTGGTGCGCGGCGGCCGGGTAAAGGACCTGCCGGGCGTGCGCTACAAGGTCGTGCGTGGGGCGTTGGACACCCTTGGAGTGTCCAATCGCAAGCAGGGCCGTTCCAAGTACGGAACCAAGAAGTAGGGGGTAGGAGATGCCAAGGCGAGCGGCGCCGCCAAAGAAGAAGATCTCACCCGATCCCGTCTACGGGAGCGTGCTGGTACAGCAGCTGATCAACAAGATCATGCTCGACGGCAAGAAGAGCACGGCGGAGAAGATCGTCTACGACGCCCTCTCCTTCGTGGAGGAGCGGACCGGTTCTAATCCGGTCACGGTCCTCAACAACGCTCTGGAGAACATCCGGCCGCGGCTGGAGGTGAAGAGCCGCCGTGTCGGTGGCGCCACCTACCAGGTGCCGGTCGAGGTAAACCCACGCCGGGCGAACACGTTGGCCCTCAGGTGGATGGTGGGCTACGCCCGGGCGCGGCGAGAGAAGACGATGGGCCGGAGGCTTGCCGGTGAGATCCTGGACGCCAAGGACAACGTCGGTACGAGCGTCAAGCGGCGGGACGATACCCACCGGATGGCCGAGGCAAACCGAGCATTCGCACATTATAGGTGGTGATAAGGAAATATGGCTGTTTCCGTAGCTAGAAAAACCCCGCTACGGCGGGTACGAAATATTGGGATCATGGCGCACATCGACGCCGGTAAGACGACCACGACC
This sequence comes from Rubrobacteraceae bacterium, assembly GCA_033854695.1. GTDB lineage: Bacteria > Actinomycetota > Rubrobacteria > Rubrobacterales > Rubrobacteraceae > Rubrobacter_F. The sequence continues at coordinate 475 of JAWWQA010000116.1, read as the reverse complement.
GAGCGTATCCTGCTCTACGCTGGCCTTACCCACAAGCTGGGCGAGGTCCACGACGGGAACGCCGTGATGGATTGGATGGCCCAGGAGCGCGAGCGCGGCATTACGATCACCAGCGCCGCGACTACCGTCTTCTGGGGCGGCACCGATGGCTCCTCGAAGAACGGTAAGAGCGACCGCAAAGAGGGCCTCCATAGCCGCATCCCCGAGCAGCATCGTATCAACATTATAGACACGCCCGGACACGTGGACTTTACCATCGAGGTGGAGCGGAGCTTGCGCGTGCTCGACGGGGCGATCGCTTTGTTCGACTCTGTCGCTGGTGTCGAGCCGCAGAGCGAGACGGTGTGGCGGCAGGCTGACAAGTACGCGGTGCCGCGGGTAGCGTTCGTCAACAAGATGGACCGCATCGGGGCGGACTTCTACAAGGCTGTGGACACGATGCGCGATCGGCTAGGGGCCAATGCTGTGCCTGTGC
>JAWWQA010000115.1:0-3460 GCA_033854695.1 Rubrobacteraceae bacterium | reverse complement strand
AGAGCTATCAGATAGGTCCTCTACATACGCCAGAGAACGCCAAAAGGTTTAACCTTCACCCTTACCAAACACGCTCTAAGAGATCATTATGCTGCGCATGATGATCTCGCCCATCGTCTCCCCGTCCTTGGGCACGTCGTTCATCTCCTCGTCCACGACCCGCACCAGGTCGGCGGTGACGTAGGCTTGACCCTGGCGCGACAGAAGCTTCGCGTGCTCCTCGGCGCTGAGCTGATCCTCCTACTCCTTGTGCAGACCGTTCGTGGTCATAGGACCGTAGGTCTCGGTCAGGCCGTAGATGTGCAGCGGCCGGATGTTGTACTGCCTGAGCAGGGCGGGCGATGGTGGGGAACCAGCGATGCAGGCGGTGATCTCCTGGTCGAGCTGGTGGGCGCCATTGTAGTTGGCGAGTGGGATCTGGACGGTAGGCGCCGCGCAGTAGTGGGTTATGCCTTCATTTTCGAAGAGATCCCAGATCTTGTCTGGCTCGACCTTCCTCAAACATACGTGCGTCCCGGTGATGGCGGTAACCGCCCAGGGATAGGTCCAGCCGTTGCAGTGGAACATCGGCAGCGTCCACAGGTACCTGGTCTCGTAGTTCATCTGCGCCTCTATGACGTTTCCCAAGGCGCACAGGTACGGCCTGACCGAGACCTACGGTGGGTGTACATCACGCCCTTGGGCTGTCCCGTGGTTCCGGAGGTATAGTTCACGGAGATCATCTTCTCCTCGTCCTCCAGAATGCTCTCGACCGGCTACGCAGAGCCCTCTGCCAGGTAGTCCTCGTAGGGGTCGCCTTCCTCGCCGGTATCGTCGATCCGTACGCGCTCTACACTCTCATCCACGCCTTCGAGCAAATCTTCGAGTTCGGTGTCCACGAAGACCATCTTCGACTTCGAGTGCTCGACGATGTACTCGACCTCGCTGGCGCTGAGGTGGGTATTTATGGTGACCTTGACCAATCCCGCTGCCGGTATAGCGAAGAGAGAGAAGGATGGCTTTGCGCGACACGCGCCGCTTCGTATGCCACGCTCGCGACCACAGCACGCCACGCTCACGCCACGCAAAGGAGCATCAATCTAGGGTAATGAGCAACCCACAGGGGGTTGCCCGAACACAAAGGAGGTTACGCGATGAGAAGCGTAACGTTGGCCTCGAAGATGAGGCGCGCAGTGTTGGTTACGGCGGGAGCGACTTCGGTGGCGGTGATGATGGCGCTCTCTGCCGCGCCAGCCATGGCTGAGCCGGTCATACCCGAGCATGCCAATCCGGTCATAACCGAGCCCGCCAATCCGGTCATAACCGAGCCCATTGTCAACAACGACTTGGGCCTTGTCAGCTTCTAGCAGGGCCTTCCGTGTAGCGACCTTCCGAGGCCTAGGGCAGCAAAGCTGAAAGGTTTTCGGTGCAAAGGCCGGGGCGGGCGTAGAAGCTCCGGCTCTCTTCATTTCCTCCGAGCCTTAGAGTTTCGGAGGATAGGTCCCTCAGAAGAGGAGAGCATGGACCGCGACCACAGCACGCCACGCTCACGCCACGCAAAGGTGGATTGATGATCTCCGTACAGGAGAACGAGCAGAAAGGAGGTGAAATGAGACGCATCAAGTTGGTCCTTGCCGCACTCGCCGTTATGGTGGCGACGTTCGTTGCTGTTTCGGGCCCGGCAATGGCTAAGAATCTAAACTGTCACGATGCCAGGGGTGATCTGATAAGGTGCAATGGGACGTCTTACACGCCCGACTACAACAATGGCTACAACTATTGGAATCGGTACAATGCTTGGAACCCTTACCGGTATTCGTACCATCCCTACTGGTATTCGCAGTACCCCTACTGGTATTCGTACTAGCATTCTGTAGCGACGACGAACATCGGCGAGGGAAGGCCGGGGCTGTTGGGCTCCGGCTCTTTTTATGCCCTATTCACTGAGCTTCCGCTAATCGCGAGCCTGTTGAAAAACTCCTCCATGCTCTTCTCTGAGTCCCGTTCGGGCGCTCAGAGTCCCGTTTTTGGGCGTTTTGAACCTGGTTTGTGACCACCGATCGGTCCGGCGGCGACTCTTTCAACAAGCTCGAGCGTTTCTGGTACATCCCACTATGGTTGTAGGGGGTAAAGGCGCTCCATCTTCTTGCGGGCGTCCTTGGCCATGAAGCGACACTCTACCGCTGCTCGTCGCTCGTTGCGCTTCCTCTACCACGCTCTGATCTCCTGCTTTAGCGTCTCCTGGTCGGGGATGCGCCTGCCTCCCAGGCACTGCCCACAGAGCACCGGCAGCTCGATCTCTACTCAGCACGGGACATAATATCCTAAGGCTTGTAATACCCTACGCAAGGATTCCCATTCTCGTCGCGACATTTGGTAAAGGCGGTTGCGTTCGGGGTCCTGCGGGGAGGGCCGCCGTACTGTGGTCCGCTCGTATAGGTGTTTCCCCAGCTGACTCCCCCGTCAGAAGAGGTGGACATTGAGAAGACGGGGTGTATTTCGTAATAGCCGTGTGCTGAGTCGAAGACATAAGCTCCCCACACGTCCATCTTGTCGCCCGCGTTGGGCACAGGGATGTGCGGAGCATCGCGGGGTATGAGCTCTAAAAGCAGGTCGCCTCCATAGCTAAAGCGGCGGACGTCGTTCACGTTCTGGGGCCTGCCCGTGAGGCTGGCGTACTCCGGATCCACCCTCACGTAGATGTCCACGTCTCCATCCGACTCGCCTTCGGCTATGGCGTGCACGGTGCCGATCATGTGCTGGCAGGGGTTGTGCACCACCAGGCGACTTGATGCGTATGCCCCGTAGGTCGCTTGATCCGCAGGAGGGCACGAGGGGTTGGTTTCGGTAGAAGTGGCCTGTGCCACATCTAGTCCAGGCGGCTGCCCACCCGGAAAGATGCCCATGACCCACGCTATGGGAAGTAAGCCCGCGACTAGCACGAGGACCCCCAACAGCTCGGACCTTGAGGAGGAGTACCTGTGAAAGGTTCCACCTTCATCCAGGTGCCGGAGGCGTAGGGGTTGGGAGCGCGTCTCAAAAAGGAGGGCGAAGCCCAGCCAAGCTATAGCCGCGTAGAAGACGATGTCCATGATTATGCTCACGTAGGCGAGGGGGTAGGCGCCCGGACCCTGGTACAACAGGCGACTTGGGTCGCCTCCACCTACTTCGCCTGCTACGAAAGAAACGATCAAGGGATTGAGCAAGCTGCTGACCAACGCGCTAACGACGAGCAGCACAGCGGCTGTGGGAGGGTAGACTCGAGCTCTGAGGCTTGCCACCCCGAACAGGGCCCAACCTAAGTTGGCGCCCAACACGGCACCCCAGTTGACATCCTCGATGTCCAGGGCAAAGTATGTGCCAGTGTAAGCTCCCAAAAAGCCAATTAGCCCGAGGATCTGTGTGGGGCGTGACTGGGGGGTAGCGGCCGACAAGCGGACGTAGAGCGCTACTAACCCTAACATCACCACTGCCTCGCCGA
>JAWWQA010000114.1:0-5008 GCA_033854695.1 Rubrobacteraceae bacterium | reverse complement strand
AGCTGCGCCATGACGACGTTCGCAACCTGATCGTTCACCGGCGTGCCGAGAAAGATGATCCGGTCCGCCAATAGCCGCGAATATATGTCCATCGTCCGCTCCCCACGCGGACTCTGCTCCGTTACGTAAGGGATCACCATCGATAAGTCGTCGCGCCGCATCTCCTGCCTCCTCTCTCCCACTTGGACTATACTTTAACAGAGTAGCATTGCTGCAGTGTTTTTGCAAGTTTTTTGTGGTGATTGGAGGTAGGAGTTTGGATCTTCCGCACCTGCGGGGTTTACGGCAACGGGCGGTTTTGAGCCAGGAGCAGTTGGCGGAGAAGAGCGGGGTAGCGCGGGATACTATCTCCAAGCTGGAGACGGGCCGGCGCAGGGCCTACCCGATGACGATCCGCAAGCTCGCGGCCAGCCTCGACGTCGAGCCGCAAATGCTGCTTGGGGGGGTCGAGTATACGGAGGCGGAGCCGGAGGAAGACTCATCCGAGAAGCCGGCGGATGACAAGAAATTAGGGTTCTAGCTACAGAACTAGGGTAGCTACCGGTTTCTGGCCTTGGGCGCGGGCGCTCTTCTCTTCGCGACCGGCGTCTCCGAGGGAGGCAGACTGTTGCGCGGATAGTAGCCTCGTCTCCCTGGTATCCGGTCTTGGAGCTTACGGCTCCAGGCGGATGATACCGCGTTTAAGGGCGGCGGTTACGGCGGCGGTACGGTCGGTAACGTCGAGCTTGTCGAAGATGTGGAGCATGTGGCTCTTAACGGTGGTCTCGCTAACCCAGAGCTGCTTGGCGATCTCTTTGTTGCTGGTGCCACGAGCCACCAACTCCAGGACTTCTATCTCGCGGGTGCTCAAACCTTCCTCGTTTGTATCTCGCATCCGCTGCATAAGCCGGGCGGCCACGCCCGGGGCTAGAGGAGACTTGCCCTCCGCTACCAGCCTGATGGCCCCAAAGAGCTCCTCGCGCGGGGTCTCTTTCAGGAGGTAGCCGGTGGCTCCCGTCTCGATAGCACGCAGGATATCTGCATCGCTCTCGTAGGTAGTCAGGACCAGTATCTGCACCTCCGGGTGCTCGGCCCTGATGCGCCCTATCGCTGTGACGCCGTCCATCTCTGGCATCCTGAGGTCCATCAGGACGACGTCGGGCCTGTGCTCGCCGGTCAGCGCAACGGCCTCCTTGCCGTTCTCGGCCTCCCCGACAACCTCGAAGTCCGGCTCGCCGGAGAGCATACCCCGCAGGCCGGCCCGTACCACCGGGTGGTCGTCAGAGATCAGGATTCGTACGCTCTTGCTCACGTAACCTCCTCAACGTCCCGTGGGTTCTCTGCCCGCGGGGACCCGGACGGGACTACCGGCAGCTCGACCACAAGCGTCGAGCCCTCGCCGGGCGCGCTCTCGATGGAGAGGGTGCCGCCTACCCCTTCGACCCGCTCGCGCATACCCCTGAGGCCGAAGCCACCGGAGTATTGGTCCCTCACTTTTCCAGCTTCGCGGGCGGGGTCGAATCCCGTCCCGTCGTCGCACACGTCTAGCGCGACGGTGTCCCTCATGTAAGAGAGTGTCAATGCCGCCTGGCTAGCTCCTCGGGCGTGCTTGCGGACGTTGGCCAGAGCCTCCTGCGCCACCCGGAAGAACGTCGCCTCGACCTCGGGTAGCAAAGGGCATGGGGTGCCTGTTGTGGAGAAGGCGGCGGTGATACCGCTCTCCCGGGACCAGCGTTCGGCCAGCTCGCCCAGGGCCTCGGGCAGCGAGGCCTCCTCGAGCAGCTCAGGTCGCAAGGCCCACACCAGACGCCGCGCCTCCGTCAAGCTCTCTCGCGCGGTGAGTCGCGCCTGGTCGAGATGGAACTGTGCCCGCGGGGATCCCGACGGCATGGCCCCTTCAGCTGCCTCGAGGTTCATCACAATGCTGGTGAACCCCTGAGCTAAAGTGTCGTGGATCTCACGCGCCATACGGTGGCGTTCCCTCAAGGCCCCAGCCTGACGCCCGGCCCTGCGAGCCTCCTCGACCAACCGCAGGTTTTCCAGCGCGAGCGCCACCTGCGCCCCGATTGTGAGGCAAGCACGGATGGTGCTCCTTGGTAAACGGCGTCTCTTGCGGGAGGCAAGCGCGAGCAGCCAGTCCCTCGCACTTCCTGGTGTGACTAGCGGCAGTAGAAAGGCTGCCCGTATGCCCCGCTTCTTCCACGCCGCTCGCTGGCGGGGGGGCAGGTCCCCGGCTCGCAACGTACGCGGGAACCTCCCGTTGGCACCGGTCAGCACCGGCGCGTCTAACCCATCAAAGCCCACGTCGTCAGGCCAGTCTCGCGAGAACCACGACTTCCAGGCCTCCATGGCCCCGGAACCATCAGGCGAATCGTCCTCCGTCCGAACGGGAGGCTGCCACAACGCCACCCCGCCCATCGCCGGGCCGCCCAGGTAGTCGTAGATGGCCGTGAGCACAGCTCGCGGGTCGCGCGCCGCGCTGATATCCCGGCTGGCCCTGTAGAGGGCCTCCTGCCTGGCCAGAACGTTGCGGCCTTCGATGCCACCCAGCAAGCCACCTCCCAGCGCCATCACGAGATACGTCGCTGCTTCCTCGAGGTTCAAGGGAGGAGCGCTATATAACACGATAGCCTGATTTACAGCCACCGAGACCAGGGCTATCAGCACCGCGTGCGTCACCGCCGCGGTACCGACCCTGCGCGCAGCCCAGGAGGCCGCGAAGACCGTCAGCAGCATATGCATCATCGGCATACCCCAGGCGCCGTACGCGTACCCGAACTGCACCAGTGAGGACTGGACGTCTCGATCGAGCACTGAGAGGACCAAGAAGTAACCGAAAATTATCGGGTACAACAACAGGTAAGAGATGACCCCAACCCCGGCGCCGGTCGCCAGAACAAACCACCACCGCACACTGCCCAACGCGCTACCCCTAGACACGGCGATCGTAGCCCGGTCCATGGTCGGCTCGCCACGGTCTTGGTCCGACGCAAATTAGTAGAACGCGAAGAAGGATTCCAACCTCCCTGTGCTCGCCCTGACGGACCTTATTATAGTTCCCCCGTCAGCCGAGGACGAACCTCCGTCCGATAGCTTCTTTGCCTCGTCTAAATGGTCCCGTAAGTCTCATAACATTATGCCTCCCTATGGCACCTCATGGCGTCTCGTCGTCTCAAGGATCATGCCAGAGCGGACTTGGACCACAACCCCTTTTCGGCCCATATTCATACTTCCGGGCAGCCTAGCCTAACTAATCCTTTTAGAACTCAGCCACGGACTCTCTTTCGTCAACCGGCAACTTACGATCTGCACACCCCGGTCGCTCTTCTCGACCTCTCGATTGTGCTTCTAGATAAAGATGGTAGTTATGGTATCGTTCATCGTGTCCTCCCGACTCGAGAAGGATGCACAGCCTTCGAACTGGGAGGATATTGACTAGTGTGACACGGGACAACTCAAGTAATAGTACTGACACAAGTCGTATGCGAATCGGTAAGCCTGGTCGAAACCGCTGGCATGGGCCACCGAGGTGGCGATGGGCAGCAACGTGGTCATCACGACCAGTAGCATCAGCACCAGCATACGCGATGTCGTCATCCTCATCTCCTTCCTCGTTGTTAGATCGCCCGACGCCAAAGAGCTTCTTACCAGGCATATTGTAGCGTGGCAGCTTAGGGCTTGCGTCCTCCGAAAGGAGGAATCTGGAAACCGAAAGTATGATTCTTGCTCTGCCTGGTCGAGGTTCGAGGCGGGTGAGTGAAAGGCGAAGAGCAGAGATCGCGTCCAGGACGCTCCGTCGTCGGGGATCATTGCAGAGCAGATCCAAGCCGGCAAACCCCTTTTGGGACTACGATCATACTTTCGGGCGGCCGAACTCATCCTTTCGGAGGATGCAGGCTAATGTCCTTCGTGCCAAAATTCGCCTGGTTTTCGTTGCGTCTCGCGAAGAAGGAGCACGATGGAGAAGTTGGCGGTTTTGGCGATGATGGTGGCACTGGCACTGGCGCTGGCAGTTCCAGCCCTGGCGCAGGATGGCGTATCGGCAGTCGGGGTGCTCGAGAAACCCGAAGTCACGACCTATATGTACGGCACCCACACCATTACCGACGAATCATCGGGCACTTTCTATGCGCTGGGGAGCGACGTCGCGGACCTCGATCCTTACGTCGGCCAGCGTGTCACCGTATACGGTACGTTGGTGCCCGGGTACGAGTCCGGCGGGATCGAGGGCGGCCCGCCCCTCGTGGAGGTTACCGAGGTGGTGCCGGCCGACGCGCCTGCGGGCACGACGTCCTTCGACTTCTTCGGCTACGAGCCGGCGCTTTTCTAGGTAGCAAACGTGTACCAAGGGTGAGGTTCTTCCGACCTCATCCCTTGAAGGCTTCGTTCCTTACGCTCGCACCCCGTCGAAACTATCGGGCCTGGTCTGCGTAGACAGGGTGTGGAGGAACGAGGCCGCTTTCCCCTATCCTTCGAGAGGAGGCGCTAGTGCAGGTCGCCAGAGGGATCAACAGATCCTTTGGGGAAGAGAAGATTTTGAGTCCGAGGCTCGGAATCTTGCTCGTTGCGCTCCTGGCTTTGGCCGTCTTCGTCACGGGTTGCGGTGGAGGCGAGGAGACGGAAGACGTCGGTACCCAGGAGCAAACCGCAGAGCAGACTGCAAGTACCCAAGCGCAGACGGAGGATACAAAAGTGGAGAGAGAAAGAACTGGAGGCGGAGTTTCCGGCAGGGAGGTCGTGCTCGAGATCGACGGCGATTCCGGGACCGAGTTCTCCGGCGTGTGCAGCGTCGGGGACAAAAAGAACGAACTCAGCGGAGAGGTCCCCGATAGCTTTTCCTACGACCTTGAAGGCCAGCAGCTCGAGTGTGAGATCCGTAAAGAGAGCACCGGCTCCGGTAGCCTGAAGGTTCTCCTTACCGGTCCCGGTGACCACATCGAGCAGCAGACCAGCACACCGGGCGGCACCATAAGCCTAGTGTACTCGGGGAATGGCGTCTCCTCCTCGACTTCGTCCTCGGGCTCATCCA
>JAWWQA010000113.1:0-3763 GCA_033854695.1 Rubrobacteraceae bacterium | reverse complement strand
GGGGTTGAGTACCTCTTCGGGTATCCAGGTGGTGCGATCATGCCGTTCTACGACGCCCTTCCGGACTACCCGCTAAAACACGTCCTCGTCCGCCACGAGCAGGCCGCCGCCCACGCCGCCGATGGCTACGCGAGGGCGACCGGCCGGGTCGGCGTGTGCGTGGCAACGAGCGGTCCGGGGGCTACGAACCTCGTCACCGGCCTCGCGACGGCACAGATGGACTCGGTACCGCTCGTAGCGGTTACCGGCCAGGTTGGTCGTCCGGCGCTGGGCAAGGACTCCTTCCAGGAGACCAACGTCATGGGCATGACGTTGCCCTTCACGAAGCACTCCTTCCTCGTCGAGGACCCGGACGAACTCTACCCGACGATGCGGCGGGCGTTCGAGATCGCCCGCTCGGGCCGTCCGGGGCCGGTGCTGGTGGACGTGCCCAAGGACGTGCAATTCGCCGCGTGCAACGACAATGGCTACCGGAGGCTCAGGGAGGCGCCACAGGCGGTCGCTGGGCCGTCCCTGGAGGCAGCGGCGGTGCTCCTCAAAAAGGCGAAGCGGCCCTTGATCCTGGCGGGGCATGGGGTCACCCTCTCGGGGGCGGAGATGGAGCTGAGACTTCTGGCCGAGCGAACGGGAACGCCGGTCGTGACGACGCTGCTCGGGATCAGCGCGTTCCCGGAGAATCATCCGCTGTACATCGGGTGGCCGGGGATGCACGGGGCGGCTAGCGTCAACCGGGCCATAGACAAGTCCGACCTCCTATTCGCGGTCGGGATGCGCTTTGACGATAGGATCACGGGCGCAGCCCACAAGTTCGCCCCGAACGCCAGGATAGTGCACATAGACGTTGACCCCTCCGAGCTCGGCAAGGTCATCAGGCCCACCGTCGGCATCGCGGCAGATGCGAAGCTCGCGCTCAGAGGTATCCTCGGACACTTCGAGGATACTGAAGACCGGGACGGGTGCGCACAGTGGCGAGAGGAGATCGCCCGTAGCCAGGAGCCGGAGAAGCAGCGCGAGGACGAGGCGCGCGATCAATATGGTCCGATCCGGATCATGGACGCCATCAAAGCCACAGCCGGTGAAGAGGTCCGGCTCGTCACCGACGTCGGCCAACACCAGATGTGGGCGGCCAAGTTCTTCGAGTTCACCAAGCACAACAGTCATATAACTTCCGGTGGCCTCGGCACTATGGGCTTCGCGCTCCCGGCGGCAATGGGCGTCGCGTTCGCCTACCCGGACGAGCCAGTGTGGGTCGTGGCAGGTGACGGCGGCTTCCAGATGAACGTCCAGGAACTCGCGACGATCCGGGACTTCGGGCTTAACATCAAGGTAGCCATCCTCAACAACGGCTACCTCGGCATGGTCCGCCAATGGCAGCAGTTCTTCCACAACCGCCGCTACTCGGAGACACCGATAACCGGCCCCGACTACGAGAAGTTCGCCGCTTCATACGGGCTCGCCGGCAGAACCGTGCGAGAGGGTGATGATGTCGAGGCGGCGGTAAAGTGGGCGCAGGAGCAGCCGGGGTGTACGATCCTGGACTTCCACATCGACCCCGAAGCAAACGTGTACCCCATGATCCCGAGCGGCATGAGCGTGCACGAGATGATCGAAGAAGATGGCGCCTAGAGCGCCGTCCGATACGACACTCAATCCGATCGAGGTCCGCTTGAGCGGCGGGATGCTCGCCCTAAACCGCTTCCTCATGACGCTGCAGAACAAGCGGATGCCGATCGCCTTCTTCACCGTAGGCAGGGACGGGGAAGGGATGCGGGCGACGCTCCTGCTCGACTGCCCCCCCGAGTCAGCCCGGCGGTACGCCGCGCTCCTCTCCGGTCTCGAGGACGTTGAGGAGATCGAGACGGCGGAAGAGACGATGGAGGTCGCGCTACTAAAGGTTGAGGGTGAAGCCTGGCGAGAGTCGGCGGCATCGGCAGGTATCGGGGTGCACGAAGAAGGGAACACGATAGTGGCGTCAGGGGAGCCGGAGAAGTTGGAAGCGTGGCTCGCCGGGATAAAGGACAATCTGGAAGACGTGGTACGGCTTGGGCCGATAGCCCGGCCGGGGGATGGAGGAATTTAGATGGCTCGGGTATATCGCGAGGGAGATATAGGAAACGAGATCATGCAGCGCAAGGTCGCGATCCTGGGCTACGGCAGCCAGGGTCACGCCCACGCCCTGAACCTAAAGGACTCCGGCTGCGAGGTCGCCGTGGGGCTCTACGAGGGCAGCGCGAGCAAAGAGAAGGCCGAACAGGAGGGCCTGCAGGTCATGAACACGGCCGACGCCGTCAGGTGGGCGGACGTCGTTATGATGTTGCTGCCGGACGAGAAGCAGCCTGCGGTGTACAGGAGCGAGGTAGAGCCGAACCTTTCCGACGGGATGCTGATGCTCTTCGCCCACGGGTTCAACATCCACTTCAACCAGATACTCGTGCCGCCAGAGATCGACCTCGGGCTCGTGGCGCCTAAAGGTCCGGGTCACGTGCTCAGGCGCCTCTACGTTGAGGGTAAGGGTATGCCCGCGCTCTTCGCAGTAGGAAACGACGCTTCCGGGGAGGCGCGGGATTTGATCCTCTCCTACGCCCGCGGCATCGGGTGTGGCCGAGCCGGAATTCTCGAAACCAGCTTCGCCGAGGAGACCGAGACGGACCTCTTCGGAGAGCAAGCGGTACTTTGTGGAGGTCTCACCGCCCTCTTGAGGGCGGGGTTCGACACGCTGGTCGAGGCAGGATACCAACCGGAGCTCGCATACTACGAGTGCGTCAACGAGCTAAAGCTTATAGTCGACCTCATCTACGAGGGAGGTCTGGCGGGGATGCGGTACTCGATCTCCAACACCGCCGAGTACGGTGATTACACCGCAGGCCCGAAGCTGATAGACGAAAGCGTGAGGGAAAGGATGCGCGGTATCCTCACGGACATCCAGAGCGGTAAGTTCGCGAAGGATTGGGTCCTGGAGAACGAGGCCGGCGGAGCGAGCTTCCTGGCGATGCGCCGGCGGGAAGCCGCGCAGCAAGTCGAGAGGGTGGGAGCGGAACTCAGGGCACTGGCAGCCGAAGGCGTCGAAGCGCCTGCGGGGAGCCCCTCGGGAGGTGATGGCAGATGAGCCGCAAAGCATTCGCCGCTTCGGACGCGGAGTGGGCATATCACGGCGGAGAGTTAGTGAAGATGGCCGACATAAGGATGTCGCCCGCAACGCACGCACTGAACTACGGCACGGGTGTCTTCGAGGGGATACGGGCGTACTGGAACGAATCCAGGGGCACGCTCCAGGTCCTGAAGATGCGGGAGCACTACGAGCGGTTCGAGAAATCATGCCGCATTCTGCACATCGAGCTGCCGCACACGGTGGACGAGCTGTGCGATATAACTCTGGAGATCCTCCGGCGCAACGCCCCCCGTGAGGATACGTACATCAGACCTCTAGCATACAAGGCGATCGAGTCGGTTGGAGTGAATCTCAGAGGAGAATCGGAGCTCTCGATCTTCACGGTCCCGATGGGCAACTACGTGGAGCTTACGGGCCTCAGGTGCTGCGTCTCTTCGTGGCGGAGAATCTCGGATAACGCTATCCCCGCGCGGGCAAAGTGCACCGGCTCGTACGTAAATACGGCGCTCGCGGTGGACGCGGCGCACCGGGCAGGCTACGACGACGCAATCTTCCTGACTCAGGAGGGCTTCGTCTCCGAGGCAAGCGCAGCCAACATCTTCTTGCTGCGCAAGGGCGGGCTCATCACGCCGCCGGCGACGGCGGACATTCTTG
>JAWWQA010000112.1:0-7160 GCA_033854695.1 Rubrobacteraceae bacterium | reverse complement strand
TTAGGACGAGCACCTTACCACTCCTCGACGCCAGGTCCTGCATCGCAGTGATTCCCGGTACAGTATTAACCTCAACTTCAGGAACAACTTCTTTTACAGCCTGAGTCAGATATGTAAACGTGGAGTATAGGTTTGGATCTCCGATGGTGGCGAAGGCGCAGACCTTTTCCTCCCGCAGTGCCTCGCCTACCTCTTGGGCGGCGTTAGTCCAGTTGCGGGCGCGCGCATCGGGATCGTCGGAGAGGGCGAAGAGAAGACGCCTAATACGTCCTGCATCTTCTCCAAGGTGCGCCCTCACGACCGCTTCCGCACGTCCGATCTCGCCCGTATCACCTACCGGTACGAAGACCTCATCGGCCTCTTGCAGGGTGCGTAATCCCTTGAGGGTCAACAGCTCTGGATCTCCAGGCCCAACCCCAACTCCGACGAGCTTCCCGCTCACCACCGTACTCCCGTGGCGCGTGGCCTGCTTCGCGCGGCACTCTGCAAGAAGCGGTGTGGCACCTTCGGGGTCGCCGCCCAATGAGTATGCAGATAGCTCGCGTGCACCCCGCCCGCAACGAACCCTTCCTCTCCGCGCCCCAAAAGCTCCCAGGCGGGCGTTGCACCCGGGGGGGTTCCAGCCTGCGGCTCGACGGCTGAGTAGTGGAACTCGTGACCACGTATCGAGGCACTGTGAGCAGCCAGCGAGGAGTCGGCCAGCGCACGCGCCTCGCGGTAGCCTAGAGAGAGCCCGTTCGTCATCCAGGCTTTGGCATTGAGGGCGCCGCACATCTTTCGACCATCCAACTCACGGCAGAGGTACAGGAGGCCGCCGCACTCGGCAGCCACGGGACGACCGCTCCGGGCGAAGGCGTACACCCTCTCCCGTAAGGGCTCGTTCTCTGAAAGAGCCTCGGCGTAGGTCTCTGGGAAGCCGCCACCCAGGTAGAGGGCGTCCGTGCTCTCGGGTAGGTCCTCTTCGGTGGTGGGATCGAAGAAAACAGTTTGCGCTCCGGCACCGCGCAGGAGCTCCAGGTTCTCCTCGTAGACGAAGCTGAAGGCGGGGCCGCTCGCCACCGCGACTCGCACGGACTGTCTCGCTTCAGGCGCTCCGGTTTCGGGAGGTGACGGATCCCAGGGTGGTGCGTGGAGCGGTTCGGCAGAGACGGCGAGGCGCACGATCCCATCGAGGTCGCAAGAGCGGGCGACTGCTTCGCCGACCCGGCTGAGCGCCTTGCGGGCTTCTTCTCTGCGCTCGACGGCAGGGACGAGGCCGAGGTGACGGTCCGGGGTATGGAGGTTGTCGTCGCGGCGGAGGACGCCGAAGACGGGCACGCCCAGAGGCTCGATGGCCTCGCGGAGCATCGCCTCGTGGGTAGGGGAACCGACGCGGTTCAGGATGATGCCGGCTACCCGTAGTTCGGGATCGAACGTCGCGTACCCATGTACTATAGCCGCCGCCGAACGCGCCATCGCCCCCGCATCAACGACCAGGAGAACCGGAGCATCCAGGAGCTTGGCGACGTGAGCAGTCGAGGCATACTCTCCGCCCCCGCTCTTGCCGTCGAAGAGTCCCATGACGCCCTCCACGACCGCGATATCGGCCCCTTTGGCACCGTGGGCGAAGAGCGGGCCTATGAGGTCCTGGCCGGAGAGGAAGGCGTCGAGGTTGCGGCCTGGGCGACCGGTTGCGAGGGCGTGGTAGGAGGGGTCTATAAAGTCCGGACCGACCTTGAAGGGGGCTACTCTATGGCCCTTCGCACGGAGGGCGGCCATGAGGCCCGAGGCGACGGTAGTCTTTCCAACGCCGGAGTGGGTACCCGCGACGATGATGCGAGGAATCTCTACCACTCGATACCTTTCTGACCCCGGTAGCCCTCGTCAAAAGGATGCTTCATCTTGTTCACTTCGCTTACCAGGTCGGCGAGCTCTATCAACTCCTCCGGCGCGTCGCGGCCGGTGATGATGACGTGCTGGAAGCCAGGTCTGTTCCTGAGAACCTCAACGACCTCCTTCGTATCCACCCAGCCAAACTTCATCGGATAGGTGAACTCGTCCAACAGGAGCATGTCGTAGGTCTCGTCGGCGAGACGCCGCTTGACCTCCTCCCATCCTTCGCGGGCCCTGTCGGCACTCTCCTCCAGGTTCTTTGAGGTCCACGTCCATCCGTCGCCCTGCTTGAACCAGTCTATGTTGCCCAGAGCCAGAGCAGCCTGGTGCTCACCGACGTTCCATTTGCCACTCTTGACGAACTGGTAGACGCCTATCTTGTAGCCACGGGCCCAGCCACGGAGCATAATGCCGAACGAGGCTGTGGACTTCCCTTTGCCGTGTCCGGTGTTGACGATCAGGAGCGGCCGCTCCCTATTGGACCTGCGCCGCAACCTTGCTTCACGGGGCTCTCGTGTCTCGCTCACGCCACACGCCTCCTTTCGACCAGTCGTACCAGGGAATCCGCCCGCAGATCTTCCAACCGCAGGCAGCGTGCCCCTAAAGTATGCGCGATCTCCCCGGCCATCCCGAGCCTCACGTATCCCTCCTCCGTATCCACGACGATCGAAGCGATCCCAAGAGAGCGCAGCCCCGCTGCCATCACGAGTGGGTCCGGTCCGGCCGTGGCCCGGCCGTCGGTGAGGAGGACGAGCAGGGGGCGACGCTCTCTATCCCGTAGCCGCTCGCGCTGTAGGATCTCCGCCGCCTTTTCGAGTCCCGCCGCAAGGGGCGTCCGCCCGCCGCTCGGCAGCTCTTCCAGGCAGGAGGCAGCAAGTTCCACGCTCGCGGTTGGGGGAAGGAGGATCTGTGCCCCCGTGCCCCGGAACGAGACGAGGCCAACCTTGTCCCGGCGCTGGTACGCGTCGGCTAGCAGCGAGAGGACGGCACCCTTCACAGCGGACATACGCTTGCGAGCTGCCATCGAGCCGCTCGCATCTACGAGGAAGAGGATCAAGTTCCCCTCTCTGCCCTCGCGGACCTTCTCCCGGATCTCCTCCCGCCGCAGCACGATGCCGGGTCCCGTCTTCCCCCTCGTTTTCTGGTGGGGCGCCGCCGCCCTAATGGTCGCGGCGAGCGCAACGTCCCTGGCGACTCCCGCGGGTTCCCTGTCTCCTACGGGCTGGCCCAGATCTCCCACGACCCTGCTCCGGCGCCCCAGAGGCCCACCCCGGCCCTTCTCTGGCACCTCCAGACGGACCGGCTTGAACTGTTCCGCGGAAGCGTGAGTCTTCTCCCCAGAACCCGGCCGCCCCTCAGACGGCTCGTTGGAGTGTGGCGCGTCCGCAGAGCCTTCGCTGCGCGAAGGTGCGCCTCCGCCATTTGTGTCATCCGGCGGATCACGATCGGGACCGTCCGAGAGAGCGTTCTCCAGCTCCTCGGGCGCTATCCCCGGCTGCTCGAACGGGCCGCGCCGACGGCGGTGCGCTAGGGCGAGCAGGGCAGCCTGGCGTACGTCGTCGAGCACGACTTCGTCCCGGCCTTCCCAGGCAGCCAGGGTCCGGGCGGTCTTCGCGGTTACGATATCCCCGCGCAGGCCATCTACCCCCAGCTCCGCGCACAGAGCAGCTATCTTGTACAGGACATCCTCAGGAACGCGCGTCTCCTGAACCTTCTTCCGGGCGGTCTCGACCGAAGCGGCGAGTTCCCTGTCGGCATCGGACCACTTCCTCGCGAAATCCTCAGGGTCGGCTTCGTGGTGGAGGCGCCGGCGAACGACCTCGACCCGCTCGGCCGGATCAGGGCTACCGGTGACTTCGACGGTGATGCCGAAACGGTCCAGAAGCTGCGGACGGAGCTCCCCCTCCTCCGGGTTCATAGTGCCGACGAGGATGAAGCGCGACGGGTGACGGACGCTCACCCCTTCGCGCTCGACGTGGTTCACGCCCATCGCGGCCACGTCTAGAAGCAGGTCCACAAGGTGGTCGGAGAGCAAGTTGACCTCGTCCACGTACAGGATACCCCGGTGGGCCGCCGCGAGCAGCCCAGGCTCGAACGCTTTCTTCCCCTCGGCGAGCGCCTTCTCGATGTCCAGAGTTCCTGTAAGCCGGTCCGTGCTCGCCCCTACCGGAAGCTCCACGAGCCGCACCGGGCGCTCCTCGACGAGCGCGTCTTCCTCGTGGGGTCCCGCAGGACACTCGGGATTGGGTGCCTCAGGGCCGCAGTAGTAGGGGCAGCCGGCGACAATACTTATGGGAGGCAGAAGCCCCGCGAGCGCTCGCACGGCGGTCGATTTAGCGGTCCCTTTCTCGCCTCGCACCAGGACGCCCCCGACCTCGGGGGAGACGGCGTTCAGGAGCAGGGCGAGCTTCAGATCCTCCTGACCGACGATCGCGGAGAACGGATACGGGTGCCGGTACGCGCCGCTCACGAGACCCTCGACCGGCTGTAGGCGTAGACTAAGATGAGCGCTACGAGAAGCGAGGTAGCCTGCAACGCCAGTCCGGTGGACCAAGGTAGGAAGAACAACGCGACGACGTTCGCGGTGACCACGGTGGTAAATAGGGCATGAAGACGTACCGGTTGCTTCCTTAGCCAGGCACCCAATCTCCTCATGAGCGATCCTCCAGCAAGCCTTCGGCCTCGAGGTAGACCTGTTTGAGCCCGTTGAGGTCCTCGGAATCCGGCTCGGACCAGAGGCCGCGATCCGCTGCCTCCAGCAACCGCTCAGAGATGGCCCGCAAGGCCCAGGGGTTGGACTCCTGCATAAATTCACGGACCTCCTCGTCGAGGACGTACTTGCGGGTCACGTCACGGTACATCCAATCTTCGACCACATTCGCCGTGGCGTCGTAGCCGAAGAGGTAATCGACGGTGGCAGAGAGCTCGAAGGCGCCCTTGTAACCGTGGCGCTGCATCGCGGAGATCCACTTGGGGTTCGCCACTCGGGAGCGGAAGACGCGCCGGGCTTCTTCGGAGAGGTCTCTTGTCTTTACTCTGGAGGGATCGGCGGAATCTCCAATATAGGCTTTGGGATCCCTTCCGGTCAGGGCGCGGACGGCGGCGATCATGCCGCCGTGATACTGGAAGTAGTCGTCGGAGTCGAAGAGGTCGTGCTCGCGGTTGTCTATATTCTTGACCGCAACTTCGGTACGTCTCAGGTTCGCCTCCATCTCCTCGCGCGCCTCGACACCGTTCAGCCCCTTGCCGTAGGCATAGCCGCCCCAGACGGCGTAGACCTCGGCCAGGTCCTCGTCGGAGCGCCAATTGCGGGCGTCCATGAGCGGTAGCAGGCCCGCCCCGTACGCCCCGGGCTTGGAGCCGAAGATTCGGGTCGTCGCCTGCCGAGCATCCGCCCCGGCCTTCTTCTCCTCGTCGGTATGCTTCTTGACGAAGTTCATCTCATCAGGCTCATCAAGGGCAGCAACGATGCGAACGGCGTCGTCTACGAGGGAGATCAGGTTCGGAAAAGCATCCCGGAAGAAGCCGCTGATGCGTACGGTAACATCTATGCGGGGACGACCGAGCTCCTCCAGGGGCACGACCTCCAATCCCGTCACGCGTCGCGACTCCTCATTCCAGACCGGACTGACACCCAGAAGCGCCAGGATCTCCGCTACATCATCCCCCTGGGTCCGCATCGCCGCCGTGCCCCACACCACGATACCGACCGTCTCCGGATACCGTCCCTCCTCTTCGAGGTAACGCTGCAGCAAATCGCCAGCGAGCTCCTGCCCAACCTCCCATGAGAGTCGGGACGGCAGCGCCTTCGGGTCGACAGAGTAGAAGTTGCGCCCTGTGGGCAGCACGTTAATCAGGCCGCGCGTCGGCGACCCGGAGGGCCCCGCCGGTACGTACCCGCCCGCAAGACCCCGCAAAAGGTTCCCCATCTCCTCCGGCGTACGCGAGAGGCGCGGCACGACCTCCTCTGCCGCGAACCGCAGCGACCGCGTCACACCTTCGTCGGCGACGCCCAGGACTTCTTCGCAGACTACCCGGGCCACCGAGGCGTCCCAACCTCGATCCTCCATCGTGAGTAGAAGAGCCTGCGTCGCCTCCTCCAACCGGTCCAGGAGGTCGGAGGCCGTCACCGCCGTACCGGGGAAACGTGCGGCCAGCTCTGCGGGCGCCCCCACGCGGGCGCCACCGTTCTCGGAGAGGGCGCGCTCGTCGAGGCCGTAGGCGATCCCCACGGCACGCCGCAGACCGGGAACCTCTCCGACTCCCAACCTTAAGATGGCAGCGAGGAGATGGCGCAGCGGCTCACCTTCGGGAGCTTCCCCGAAGATGTGCAGACCGCCTCTTATAGGAAGATCTTTTATCTCGCATAGGTAGCCGTCCACGTGGTTCAGGAAGTCGCCGAACTCTTCCGGCTGCTCCTCCACCCCGAGGTCCCGGTGCAGCTCGGCGTCGCGCAAAGTCTCCCAGATCTGAACCCGAATCGCCGGAAGCTTTGAAGGATCCAACGTTTCTACCTGGTAATACTCGTCGAGGAGCTGCTCTAGACGGGCGAGATCGTCGTAGGTCTCTGCCCGCGTCATCGGCGGGATGAGATGGTCCACAACGCAGGCGTGCGCCCGTCTCTTGGCCTGCGTCCCTTCGCCCGGATCGTTCACCACGAACGGGTAGAAGAGCGGGATATCTCGAAGAGCAGCATCGGGAGCGCAAGAAGGAGAGAGTCCTAAAGACTTGCCCGGCAACCACTCCAAAGTTCCGTGTTTTCCGAGATGGATCACGGCGTCCGCGCCAAACTCCTCTATGAGCCACCAGTAAGCCGCGAGATAATGGTGCGTCGGTGGTAAATCAGGGTCGTGATAGATGGCGATAGGATTCTCACCGAAGCCTCTTGGCGGCTGGATGCCGACGAAGACGTTCCCGAACCGCAAGCCCGCCACCACGAACTCGCCACCCTCCACGTATAGGTCTCCTGGTGGAGCTCCCCAATGCTCCTCCACACGAGCCCGTAGATCCTCCGGTAACCAGGCGAACCACTCCGCGTAGCGGTGTGCATCCAGCCTCCCGACCGCTCCCTGCAGCTGCTCCTCGGTCAGAAACTCGAGATCGTGTCCTCCGGCGGCGATCAGGGCGTGTATCAGGGTGTCCCCCTCGTCCGGCACACCGTTCACGCTGTAGCCTGTCTCGCGCATAGCGTCGAGCAGCTTGACGGCGCTGGCCGGGGTGTCGAGGCCGACGGCGTTACCGACCCGCGAGTGTTTGGTCGGGTAGTTGGAGAGCAGAATGGCGACCTT
>JAWWQA010000111.1:0-12268 GCA_033854695.1 Rubrobacteraceae bacterium | reverse complement strand
TGGTCGGCTAGCCTCCGCAGACCAACCACATCGAGAGCCTCGAGGGCCTCCCGACGCTCGGCGCGTCCAGGCCGTTTCCACCAGGGAATACGGCTCAAAGTGCCCATTAGCGCTACGTCGAGCGCGCTAACGGGGTAGTCGAGACGGGAACGCTCCGTCTGTGGCACGAGGCCGCAGCGCCCATGAACAACTACCGTGCCGCCTAGTGGCGCCAGCTCGCCGAGCAGTAGGCGGAATAGGGTAGTCTTGCCGCCGCCGTTTGGCCCAAGAACACCTATTTGCTGACCCCGCTCGACCCGGAAATTCACATCCTCGAGAACGAGAGGGCCGCCGTAGCTGGCCGAGACACTGGATACTTCCGCCAGAAGGCCACTACTCACGTTGCCGGTCATCAGCTCACCGCGATGGAGCAGCTGTCCTGGCCGCCGGTGAAGCCCCTCGCCATCGCGTCTGCGTTGGCGGCCTCCATCTTCAGGTAGGTGTCTCCGTCGGACCCGTCCTCGCCCAGCGTGTCCCCATAGAGCGTGTAGTCGGCGGAGGCGCCCGTCTCGCGAGCGATCGTTTGGGCCAAATTAGGGTTGATTGAACTCTCCGGGAATACAGCCTTGACGTTTTCGCGTTTGATCAGGGAGATCAGGTCAGCGACCTCGCCGGCCGACGGTTGTGCCTGCGTGCTCTGCGAGGGGATGACCGCACCAACTACCTGTATCCCATAGCGATTGGCGAAGTAATTGAACGCGTCGTGGTCGGTAACGAGCTTGCGTTGGTCCGCCGGAACCCTATCCATGCAATTCTGGATGCCCTCATCAAGCCCTTCAATCTTCGCGAGGTAAGTGTCGGCATTCCGCTGGTAGTCGGCCGCATGGTCCGGGTCGGCCTCGATCATCGCGTCGCGAATCTCAGTAACGGCCGCTTCGGCATTGCGCGGGTCGTGCCACCAGTGCGGATCGAACCTCGAGGCTTCCTCGCCGCCGGTCTCGCCTGGAAGCCTCTCAGGAACACTTTCACTAAGATCGATGACGGTCGGGCTCCCGCCGGACTCGGAGACTACCTGGTTCATCCACGAGTCGAGGGTGTCGCCGTTGACGAACACGACCCTGGCTCCGGCAGTCGCCTCCACGTCGGCAGGTCGCGGCTCATAATCGTGCGGGTCACTGTTGGGCTGGAGGATCTGGTGCGCATCCACCGCGTCGCCCCCTACCTGGCGGACAAAGTCGCCGATCTGGGTTGTGGTTGCGACTACTCTGAGCTTATTGCTCACGGTTTCATTAGACGAACCCTGGTTCTGACCCCCGCAAGCGCTGGCTAACAAGGCGGGGACCAACAACGATAGAACCACGACCGTTCGTAACCCTCTCCGCAACCTACCCCGCATGCTGCCTACCTTCCCGCACACGATCTCGTCCTTTACGATGTCCGTAAGACAACGCTCACCCTCCCACGCTCATGGCAGGCACGTTTCTGTTCTCCGCAATTGAAAAATTTTTTCATCGGCGTCCAAAATTTTACCTGCACGCTCCGCACCGGCCGTAGACCTCCAGGCTGTGGGACCAGACCTCGAAATCGGCGCTCTCGGGTGGCAAGAGTTTGGGGTCGAGCGGGCACTCCTGGAACTCGGAGATGTTGCCGCAGGACTCGCAGATCATATGATGGTGATGGTACTCGGCGAGCTCGTAGCGCGACCCGTCACCGAGGTCGAGACGACGTACGATCCCGAGCTCGCCCAAAAGATCAAGCGTGCGGTACACCGTCACCAGCCCGACCTCAGGGCAACGCGCCCGGATCTCCTCCAAACTCTGGTGCTGCTCCTCGATCAGCGCCCTGAGCACCGCCGTCCTCTGCGGCGTCGCCTTGTATCCCCCGCCCCGCATCTTCCCGATCGCTGTCCCCAGCTCCAGCTCGAGCCTCCTAGTTGAAAGAATTTTTCAGTTACCGGTACAAGTTAACAATTGCGGCGCGTGCCGTCAAGGCTGAAGCTCAGCTGTCCGCGGGGCGTTTGCGGGACGAGCCGCGGCCGGTGCTGGCGTGGCGGAGGAACAGTATGAGAGCGAAGGTCAAGGCGAGGACGCTAGAGACGAAGAGGTTGCCGCGGAAATCGCCGATGGGGAAGGCCGGGTCTATCCGGAGCGTTTCGACGAAGAAGCGACCGACGGAGTACAGGCACACGTAGAGCAGGAAGACATCGCCATTCTTGAGATGGTTAGCGAAACGACGAGCGACCCACAAGAGGATGAGAGCGACCAGGACGTCCCAGATCGACTCGTAGAGGAACGTCGGGTGGAAGGAGGTAACGTCTTGGAAGCCAGGAGGCCGGTTCTCGGGGGCTATCTCTATAGCCCAGGGGAGGTCAGAAGGGCGGCCGAAGAGCTCCTGGTTGAAGTAGTTGCCCCAGCGACCCACGGCTTGGGCGAGGATGAGGCCGGGCGCAGCGGCGTCGGCGAAGGCAAGAGCGTTTATGCCGCGGATGCGGGAAAAGAGGAGGAGGCCGAGGAAGCCTCCTATCACGGCGCCGTAGATCCCGAGTCCCCCATTCCAGACCTCGAAGATGCCGGGGATGGGATCTTTTTGGTAGAGCTCGTAGTCGGTCAAGACATGGTAGACCCTTGCCCCGATAAAGCCGAGAGGCACTATGAAGAAAAGGGCGTCGAGGGCCAGGGTGGAATCGTAGCCCTTGCGCACCAGCTCACGCGCGGTGAGCCAGGTCGCGAGTGCTATACCGAGGGCAATGCACAGCCCGTAGTAGCGCAGGGCGAAGGGGCCGGCCTCGAAGATCACCGGTGACGACGGGCTCGGAAGCGTGAGTGCCAGCGCGTACGACAAAAGGTCTCCTTAGCTCTCCAACCTAACTAACGTGCGGACGTACCCGAATTGGACGCCGTAGCCGCGGTGCTTCCAGTAGTGTTGTCTGGGGGACGGCCCGCGACGGAGCCCGAGCTCGTCTGCTGGTCCTCGGACGGAGACGGGTTTTCGGAGGACTTCTTACCATAGTAGGTCTCGAGTATGTTCCGAACGGCCGGACCCGTGGTGAGCTCGCTGCCCTGCTCGAAGGCCCCGCCGCCCTCGACCATTGCCACCACCACCAAGGGGTTATCTTGCTGATCCTCGGCCCAGCCGACGAACCAGTTTATCGGGTCCTTGCCCCATCTCTCACCGGTACCTGACTTGCCGACCGCCTTCAACGGGGTGCCTTTGAAGGCGTTTTCAGCGGTTCCGCCAGGACCAACGACCATCCTCATGCCTTTGATCGTCTCTTGAAGGTAACCGGGAGCCACGTTCAACTGGCCCTCCGGTGGAGGGTCTATCTTTTCGATCAGGTTCCCGTTCTGGTCCTTGATGTCCTTACCGACGTGCGGCGTTACCAAAGTGCCGCCGTTGGCAATGGCCGCGTAGCTCCGGGTCAGCTGCAGCGGGGTGGACAGGAGGTCGCCCTGGCCGATGGCGAGGTTGACCCAGCGGCCCACGGTCCACAGCTTGTCGTCGGGGGTGGCCCCGGCCTCTTCTTGCCACTCGCGGGTGGGTACTCGCCCTGCGCTCTCCCCGGGGAGGTCCACGCCCGTTCGTTCACCAAAGCCGAACTGCTGATAGTAATTAGGCAGCAGGTTCTGATCATCGGTGCTGTTCCACATCCAGTCGGCGACCTGATAGAAGAACTTGTCGTTTGAGTCCATGAGAGCCTGGGCGTAGTTCTGGGTGCCGTGTGGCCCTAAGAACTGGTACTTGGGACTGTTCTCGCGCCAGCTTTGCCAGCAGCCCCAGGAGGTGCCCGTTGGCCTCCAGCATGCTCCTGTGTCGGTGACGGTCGTAGAGGTGTTTATTGCGCCGCTAGCCAGGCCCGCCAACCCGGTGAAGACCTTGAAGGTGGAGGCCGCCGGGTAACCGCCAACTATCGCGCGGTTGGTGAACGGGGCGTTAGCTTCCTCAGAGTTCAGGAACTCGTACTCTTTGAGCTCCTCGGCCCCCGTGATCCCGCCGACGAACATCTGCGGGTCGAAGGTGGGCCGGTCAGCCATCGCCCGGATCTCACCGTTGCGGGGATCGATGGCCACGACCGCCCCCCCGGTCCCCGAACTCCCGCTCTCGCGGGCACGCTGGATCGCCGAGTCGAGCTCTTTCTCAGCCGTCTCTTGCAAGTTGAGGTCTATAGTGAGCGTGAGGTCCTTGCCCGGAACGGGGTCGGTGATGCGAGCCGGCTGCCCGTGTTCGGGGATCTGCTCGGCTCCACCGTCGTAGCGCCCTCCGTCGGCTTTACGGAGGGCCACCTGCCTCCCCAGGGCATCCACGTTGTACTCCTTCTTGCCCGGTTCTCCGCGCAAGAGCTCCTCGTACGACAGCTCTACCCCGCTCTTGCCAATTACCGAGTCGTTCGCGAGCCCCTGGAAGGTGCTCTGTCCGAGCTCCTCCTCCGTGATCGCACCGGTGTAACCCAAAACATGGGAGGCTAGCTCCTTGTTCGGGTAGTTGCGGACGTAGTCGTCGTTGACGACGAGACCGTCGAACTCCTCGGTCCGCTCACTTACGTACATGACGTCCTCGCGGCTCGCGTTCTCCTTGATGAGCATCGGACTGTACTGGTTGCCCGACTCTATCGCGGTGTCGTAGTTCGAAAGCACCGTCTTTTTATCAGCGTTCAGGATGTCGGCGAGCTCCGCGACCTTATCCCGGGTGATCGAGTTCGGGATGATCGTGACGTTGAGGCCAGGGACGTTGTTAGCCAGAACCTCACCGTTACTGTCGTAGATCACACCACGCTGAGCCGGTATCTTGACAAAGCGGGTCTGGGTAGCCTGGGCGGTGTTGGTGTACTCCTCTCCGGTCAGAACCTGTAGGTACCATAGCCGGAAACCCAGAACCACGAAGACGATGGCGACGAGCATCGCGAGCCCCACGACCCGCACCTGCATCCTTGCCCTCGTGATTGTGGGCTCGGCTTCTTTTTTCTTCCCGTTCTTCCTGCCGGGGTCGACCACGCGCCCGACTTTTTTCATGGGCGATCGGATCACCGCTCTAGTCACCCCCCAAGAGATGTTCGAGCATCGCTACCATCCTCCGCTAGACCGCCTTTTCGGCTTGTACGATCAGGCGCTGTGAGTAGTCCGGCAGCGTACAAGTCTGGAGCGTGAGGATGTCCTTGCCCCCGACCGGCTCGGTTACGGAGAGGTCAGTCGGGCTGACGACGATCTTCTTGGAGACCTCATAGGTGTATACCCCGCCGTCGGCGTCGATGAGGCTCACTTCGTCGCCCTTCTCGAGATTATCGAGGCCATAGAAGGCAAGGAAGCTCGCGGTGTTCGGGTAGCCAAGGCGGTGGCCCGCGAGGTAGACGTTCGCCCCCACCTCCCAAGGGAAGCCGGTACCATCCAGGTGGACCGCAGCGTAATCTTTTAGCATCTCTTCGTCGTCCCCGGTAGTGTTCGGCACCAAGGCATTAAATATCTCCATCTTCGGAATCGTCAACACGAGCGTCTTGTCCTCCGGCCCTTTCACCCTCCCGGGGGCCTGCGTATTCTCTTTCTCCAGGACAGGGACGTTGAAGTTCGCTGATTTCCCGGCAGAAGGATCGCTGCGGGTACCCGGACCCACGAAGAACGTGACGATGAGGGTTGCTCCCGCCCCGATCAGGGCCAGGCTCATCAAGCCCAGGATTACGTCCTTGATGCGCAATCTTCCCTCCCGACAAAAACCCTCCACACTCTCTCGAAGATCCCGCTACGACCGCAACACATTGTATCCGAAAAACTGCCCTCTACTAGCCCCGGCACCCGTCCCCGACAACGGAAAGCGCGAAACTGGGACGCGGGAGACCTGCCAGAGTTTATTCTTCCTCGACCACGAAAGACTTGCGGACTGCCACGGCGCCTTCCCCACCAGCTAACCCGGGGCCGTAGACTTCGACGGTGTAGTTTCCGGGCGGCACGGGCTCGCCGGACTTCGTCTTGAGGGCGAACTTCACGATACCGGTAGCCCCGTTCCCGGTCTGGCTCAATTGGTCCTCCTGCTCGTCGAGGGCTTCGATCTCGGCACCCGGCCCGAAAAGGAGGGAGAACACAGATCCCGAGCCCACCCTCTCGAAGCGCGCCTCCATGTCCTCGACGCCGGGCAAGCCCTCGACGCTCAGGTACACAAAGATGGTCTGGGGCGGCCCCTGGAAACGGCTCGTGTCCGGCGGTGGGTACAGGCTGTTCTCCGCGCTCACGGTGACGTCCTGGATGCCGGGGGAGAAGATCTCCTCCCCCGGCGAGAAGTTCTCCGCTCTCAAGAATGTTTCCACACCTAGAGCCAGCGCCACCAGAGCCACGGCCACGAGCGCGTACAACGGCCAGCGACGGTCCGCCCCCTTGGTGGTAGTGTTAGGGAGAACGCTCATCCCTCCCCGCGTACCACCGCATCTCGCCTCGGGGCTTCCCTCGAAGCTGTATCCTCCTGCGAGCCGGAGCGCCTCCGGCGGGTCCGCTTCCACAACAGGAGCGTCGCGGTATTGTGCATAACGTGGGCGGTCACCGGGGCGAGGATTCCATCTGTCCACACGTAGAGAAATCCGAACAGAAAGCCCGCCCCTAGTGCCCATAACGTCCACACGAGGTACCGCCGGTCGGGGCCCACGTGGAGAGCACCGAAGAGGAGAGAGGTGGCCACGAGCCCGAGCTCAGGCTGCAACGCTCCTCTAAAGAAGACCTCCTCCCCTACACCGGATAACACCGCGACCAGCGCGAGATCCCGCCTCCGCGCACCATCTACGAGCCGCGGGGCGAGCTCGTCGGAGAGCTGGCGTAGCGCCGGCGAAAGGTGATAGAGAACGACGCTCAAGGCTACGGTGCCGCAGGCGATAGCCACACCAACGAAGAGATCTAACAGCGCCTGGTCTCCCAGCGCGAAGACATTCCGGGCTCTAAGCACGCCCAGAACCGCGGCCGCGAAGAGGAGAGCCGCATAGAAGGCGGCTGCCAGACCTACGAAACGGGACCCCATCGGCTTAGGGAACGGGGTAAAGAAGGCCGGGGGCTGCACGAACAACCATAGTTCGCTATTGTACCGGAGACGCGGAGCCCTGAAGCTCCGGCACAACATACGGTGAGTGAACCTCGACAAGGCCCGCAGGTATAGGGGGAGTGATGATCGACGAGTCAATCTTCAAAGCCTACGACATCCGGGGTGTCTATCCAGACTCCCTCGACGAAGACCTGGCCCGGAAGATCGGACGAGCCTACGTTAACTATCTCGGGCTCTCGGGCTCCCGGGTAGTCGTCGGGCGCGACATGCGCCTGTCGGGCGAAGCCCTGAAGGATGCGTTCATCCAGGGTGTGACCGAAGCGGGGACGGACGTTTTCGATATCGGGCTCGTTTCAACCGACGCCCTATACTTCGCGGTCGGGCACCTAGAGGAGCCAGGAGGCGCCATGGTTACGGCTTCTCACAACCCGCCAGACTACAATGGTTTCAAGCTCTGTCGCGAGGACGCCATCGCCCTCTCCGGGGACGAAGGAATAAAGCAGATCCGGGACCTCATCACCTCCGGCAAGCTCCCCGAACCGAGCGACTACGCGGGCTCCGTCGAAGAGGGCGATATCACTCTCGATTACGCCGAGCACTGCCTGAACTTCATAAACACGGAGGGCTTGAGGCCATTGAAGATAGTCGTCGACGCGGGCAACGGCATGGCGGGCAAGATGCTCCCTCCTATCTTCGAACGCCTGCCCTTCGAGTACGTTCCTATGTACTTCGAGCTCGACGGTTCGTTCCCCAACCACCCGCCGAACCCTATAGAGCCCGAAAACATGGAGGAGCTACAGGAACGTGTCATCGCCGAGGGCGCGGACTTCGGGGCCGCCTTCGATGGGGACGCCGACAGGGTCTTCATCGTCACAGAGAAAGGTGTCACCATCCCTGGCGACATACTCGCCACCCTCGTCGCCAAGAACGTGCTCGAGAAGGAGCCCGGAGCGGCGATCGTCTACAGTGCCGTCTGCTCGAAGGCGCTGCCGGAACTGGTGCGGCACGAGGGAGGTCGCCCGATCCGCACCAAGGCGGGACATTCGATCATCAAACCCCAGATGCGCAAGAACAACGCTGCCTTCGGCGGGGAGCACTCCGGACACTTCTACTTCCGGGACAACTACTTCGCCGACTCGGGAATAATCGCCATGCTCACCGTCGCAGAGCTCGTCGGGCGCCAGAAGAGCCCCCTCTCCGAGCTCCTCGCCCCCATAGATCCCTACGTTCGCTCCGGCGAGATCAACTCCGAGGTCGAAGACCAGTCAGCCACCGTAGAAAAGGTCGAAGAATACTATGCCGAGCGCGATAGCCCGGCTATAGACCACCTCGACGGTCTTACCGTGGACTACGGAGAGTGGTGGTTCAATCTCAGGCCGTCGAACACCGAGCCGCTCCTCCGCCTTAACATCGAAGCCAGAGATCGGGAGACGATGGAGAAGAAGCGCGACGAGCTGCTCAACCTCATCAGGGGCTAGACAGCCTCCCAACACTTCGGCTCGTCAGCCAGGAACTAACAAAAGAAGAGCGCCCTGCTTTCAAGTGGCGAGGCGCTCTTCTTTACGCTGAGAGTCTGCGGGCTTAAGGCTCACCTTGATCGCTGCCAGGGACCTTTCTTCTCGGAGCCTGAGGATTGACGGTGAGGAGGTTGCGGACCTCGGTGACGTCTTCGTCGCTGGAGGCTATCTCCTCCACGGCCTGCTTCTCCTCCTCGGAATGGACCTCGCCCCGGATATCGGCTACCCCTTCGTTTACCTCGACGTTCAGGTGCGGTACGTCCATGGTGCGCGGATCCTCGCCGACCCTCGTCCGGATGCGGTTCTCGACCTCTTCCTGCTGTTCGGGGACGTCGCCAATGCGTCCCCTGTGCCTCCGGCCGACGAGCGGGCCCGAGGAAGGGTCGGAGTATTCACGTTCGGGCCCGGTGCGATTCGGGTCCTCCGGCCGCTGATGCTCTGAAGGGGCACCAGAGGTTGGATCCGAGCCGGTCGTAGTCCCTGCTGCAGAACCACCGCCCCCGGTCAAGGTGCCAGAGCCCCAGGTAGACGAGTCTTCTCTACTCCCCGAGCGGGCGACGAGGGCGCCGACCGCGAAACCGGCGAGGGCGAAGAAACCGTACTTCAGGTACCGAAAGCGGGCGGGCTTCCCGGGAGTCAGAACTCGCGAGCCGCCTTTGAGCGCCGTCTTACCCACGCCGCGAGCTACTTTGCGCGTTCTCTTGGACTTCACGCCGCTCTTGAGGACCTTACCCGCACCCAAGGCTGCTTTGCCCGCACCCTTGGCGGCGCCTAAAGTTGCTTTGCCCGTCACCTTTTCCTGCTTTTTCCTGCCGAACATTCGGACAACCTCCGTGCTTCTATCGTTGGGTCGAAAACATTTCTAGAAATCCTACCCGGAACTGCATCCCAGGAAACAGCGAAACCCTCGAACCACCAGTTTAGAGTAGAGCGCCCGAGCGATTCCCATCTTGTTCACCACGCCCCGGACACCCGGCCCACTGCCTCCTCGATGACGAGGCGCTCCTCAGGTCCCCGCGCGCAGCCGTGCAATGTTACGACGAAAGAACACGAGCTAACGTTGGGACGCGGGAGGTCACGTGTCTTTCCTGGCCCAAAGAGCCCCACACGAGCTGTACGAGAAGAGCGTCATTGACCACTCTCATCGAATCCGGGGGACACACTAATCTTCGGGCTCCGCGGGGCGCAGCTTGGGGAGGAGGGTGAGCCTGCGGTAGCGCAGCCGGCGTTCGTTTAGCGGCTTCTCGAACTCGGCCTCGCGGGCGTATTTGATCCCATCGGCTCCGTCGGCAGCAGCTTCGACGAGAGTGGCGAGGTCCTCCTTCTCGCTCGAGGAGAGGCCAGCGTCGTCGAGGTCGCGTTTCTTCTCCCGCTCGAAGAGCCTGACGCGCCGGGCGAAGGAGACGAAGATGCTACACGGCTCGGGGCAGGGGATCTCCCCATCCCCCCGATCCATTTCGAGCAACGTCTTTGCGTCCACATTCCAGAGCGTCTTTTTCAAACAGACGGCGTCCTCACAACACGCACGGGCAGCGTCCTGTACCCCCTCGTCCGAGAGACGCTGGATGCGCTTGTAGATGCCGCTCTGCCGTGCAGCGTTCTCACGATAGTCGGTAATCTCGAGCCTTCCTTCGCGGTGGAGGTACCAGTGGACGATGCCGGCCGGGTACAGGTAATTCATCGCCATCGCGAGCCCCCGCGCCTCCTCCACTCTCAACTGCCACCCTCGCCGGAGGTTCGGGGAGCTCTTGAGCGGCCGGTACTCGCCGGCATCGGTGAGCTTGGCGATCTCCCGCGCCGCCCGGGGATCATCGTAGAGCTCCAGGTTAGGGGCTTCCGCGTCGTCTTTGTGGCAAAGGTAGTAGCCAACGGGTGGTGCCGGCCTGATGAGGACCTGGCCGAAGATGCGCCCGTCAGGCTGCTCGTCAATCCACGCGGCGAACGCTTCCCGGGAGGCAGCAGCCACGTTCGGCGCGCCAGAGGGTTTAACGAGCGCTCTGGACACCAGCTGTCTACCTGTCAGTCTTCCGTTCGATCTCGCGGGCGCGAGCGGCGATCAAGGCCGCCATCGAAGGGTGGGTGCCCACCGGCGCCCCGTAGAAGATGGTCTTCTCACCGCCGGCGGTCGCCTTGACCGTCACCTCGCCGGTGAGGCCAAGGCCTTGGGGAATGGTCTCACGCGTATGCCAGCCCTCGGCGATGAAGACCGGGATCAGAACAACGTTCTCCGTCTCGACGTTCTCCACGACCGCGCCGATCTCCGGGTCCTGATCCAGGAACCCAACCTCGACGAGATCGTAGAGACCACGCTCCCTAATGCGCTCGGCGTTGAGATAGATAACCCCGCTCGAGCTCTTGTTCAGGTCGGTACCGTGGCCGAGCAGGACGAGCGCCCGTCGGCCCGGCGGAACTTCCTTGCCCCTAAGTAGATCCTCCACTCGCTCCAGGATCACGTCCGCCATTCCCTCGAACGTCCCGAGAGGTCCCGCGTAGCGGACAATCTTCCCGTCCTTATGGGTCACGGCACCGACCAGCCCGAGCTCCCTGGGGATCACCTGCTGCGTGAAGTACCCCTCCGAGATGAAGGCCGGCACCACGCAGACGTCATCAGCCTCGACGGTATCGAGGACGTGGCGCATGGAGGGCTCCTCCTTCCAGAAGCACTCGACGACCTCGTCGTACTCATCGCAGAAGCGCTCCCGTATGCGCGCCGCATGCTCGTAGACCGGCAGGCTCGAGTCCTCGTTCAGGTGCGACCCGTGCCCCACGATAACCAGGGCCTTCACCGTCTCAAGCACCTCCTTGAAAGTAAGACGACTAAACGATCACGCGTCGAGAATGATTCTATCCCATGCCCCGATCGGGAGGCGGTTCTTGCACTTTTGCTGCTGCATATCTGCTCATGCTGTGAGAAGTTCATGAATGGTGTTGTCCGCCTTCACCTACGCGGCGCCGGCCACACACGGCCGTTCAGGTACTCGAGGCCGTGCTCCACAGTGAGCAGGAAGGCCGCGGCGATTACAGGGGGTTCGGTGGCTGAGGGCTTGAGCCTGGAGTCCGAGCGCAACAACCCCTCGAGGTTGGCTATCGCTTGCAAGCCTCGGCGCGAGTGCACACCGCCGGCCTTCAGCACTCCACGTGCCATGCGGGAGACGTCCTCTGCCTCCTTGCGGCCAGCCCGGCCCGTCGTGTCGAGATCCGGCACCTCTGCGAGAACCTCCAGGTACGCCTGCACCAGGGCGGGTCGCGTTGCCTCGACGCGAGCGAGGGCAGAGAAGAGCGCCGGGCTGGCGAGTTCCCGGGTGACCTCGAAATCGCGGGCGTACTCGCGGGCCGTCGGATCCCGGCCGGCAGCGAAGCGCATGGCATCCAGGAGCGTCGCGTCCCGGCCCGCCCCCAGGGCGACACCGAGCGCCCCGTCGAGCACCCCCTCGAAATGGCTCGGTCCGGCCGCTTCGAGTGCACGGACGAAAGGGTGGGCGTCCCCATGGGAGAGCCCGGCCAGTATCTTCCCCAAGGGCTCGACGAGAAGCGCAGCACGTGCCAGCGGCGCCAGATACGCCGCCGCCCTGAAATCAGCATAGCCGGCGACAGAGCGCGAGCCGAGAACCGCCTCCAGAACGGTCTCGCCGATCGGGCGGGCAGCCGCTCCGGAGAGGACTGCCGCGAGAGCGGGGACACCGAGTAGGCGCGTCTCGTGAGCCACCGTCCCGTCAGAGTAGCGCGAGTCGACCCCCGGCATCGGAGCGCTATAGCCAAGAAAG
>JAWWQA010000110.1:0-5844 GCA_033854695.1 Rubrobacteraceae bacterium | reverse complement strand
CGACGCTGGCTACCGAGACCGAGTCACCCAAATGCAAGAGGCCGCACGTGACGGCGGCGGCTACCTGCGGGCCGCCGCCGTTATTCAGCAGTTCGGTAGCCAGCTTAGTGCAGGCAAGATACAAGAGGAAACTTGTCCTTCTCGATCTCAACTACACGGCTATGATGCATAGTTCTCCTGTCCAGGCGGCTGCCAAACAAGCTCTGAGTGACGGTTTCGGTCGTGCTAGACTGGCGCCCAGCTTGCAAACCTACGCGCGGGAGTAGCCATGGCCAAACAGATTGGTTCCCCTGAGAGCCTCGCTAGACGCTTCAAGCGTTGGTTGCTCGAAGCCCAGGTCGAACGCAAGAAGAGTTCCCACGAGCAGGAGGAGGACCACGTCCGCCAACAGCCCTGGTGGAGGGTGACATGCCTGACAGGGGTTGACTACTTCTCGACGCTCGGCTACCAGCCCGGCATCGCCGCCCTCGCCGCCGGGGCGCTATCGCCTTTGGCCACCCTCCTTATCGTGCTCTTGACGCTCTTCGGGGCGCTGCCGATGTACCGAAGGGTCGCCGCCGAAAGCCCACACGGGCAGGGTTCGATCGCGATGCTTGAGAGGCTGCTCTCGTTCTGGAAGGGTAAGATCTTCGTGCTGTGCCTCCTGGGCTTCATCGCAACTGACTTTATGGTTACCATAACCCTCTCGTCCTCTGACGCCGCCGCGCACATAACCGAGAACCCGTTCGTGACGGGGTACCTCAGTGGCCATGAGGTACTCATTACCCTGGTTTTGGTGGCGGTGCTGGGTGCGATCTTCCTCAAGGGTTTCAAGGAGGCGGTCGGCATCGCTGTGGTAGTGGTTGGGGCCTTCTTGCTGCTGAACCTCGTCGTCGTGGCCGATGGCCTCTACGAGAGTGTGATGCATCCCCAGTACGTCGCCGACTGGAAGGACGCGCTGCTTACCAGCCACAGCAACCCGCTTGCGATGCTCGGCGTGGCGATCGTGGTGTTCCCACAGCTAGCTTTGGGGCTCTCAGGGTTTGAGACCGGCGTGACTGTGATGCCGCTCGTGCGTGGTGACGAGGACGACACGCAGGAGTCCCCGTCGGGCCGTATCCGCAACACGGGCAAGCTCTTGACCGCTGCAGCTCTAATTATGAGCTTCTTCCTACTCACAACGAGCTTCATCACGGCCGTGCTCATACCCCCCGAGGAGTTCGAAGCTGGCGGTGCGGCCAAGGATCGGGCGCTCGCGTACCTGGCGCACGGGTACCTGGGTGAGGCCTTCGGCACCGCCTACGATGTGAGTACGATCCTCATCCTGGCGTTCGCGGGTGCCTCGGCGATGGCCGGGCTCCTGAACATCGTGCCCCGCTATCTGCCTCGCTACGGCATGGTGCCCCAGTGGGGGCGGGCGGTCAGGCCGCTGGTGCTGATCTACACGGCCGTCGCCCTCACGATAGTCATCATTTTCGAGGCCAACGTGGACGCGCAGGGTGGGGCATACGCCACTGGCGTCCTGGTGGTGATGACCTCCGCAGCTATCGCTGTGGCGCTGGCTGCCTTACGCGGGGGAGCGAGGCTGGGAGTGGCCGCGTTTGGGGTAGTCACTCTCGTGTTCATCTACACTCTGGTTGCGAACGTGATAGAGCGACCCGAAGGTATCAAGATCGCCTCATTCTTTATCATCGCTATCGTCATAACCTCGCTCATCTCGCGTGTGTGGCGTACGACCGAGCTACGGGCGGAGAGGATAGAGCTCGACGAACTGGCCCAAAGATTCGTCGACGAAGCGAGCAAGGGGGAGAAGATCCACATCGTTTGCCACAGGCATCGACGAGCTAGCGACGACCCCGAGGAGTACGCGACAACAGAAAAAGAGCAGCGCGAGGACAACCACGTTCCGGAAGACATACCGATCCTCTTCCTCGAGGTCGACGTAGATGACCCCTCAGAATTCAAGGAGGTGCTGAAGGTCAGGGGCGCTGAGGTCGATAGCTATAAGGTGCTACGCACCGAAAGTCCGACGGTGCCGAACGCTATCGCGGCTTTCCTGCTACATCTGCGCGACACGACCGGCAAAGAACCGCATTGCTATTTTGGTTGGACGGAGGGCAACCCCATCGTGTATCTGTTCCGCTACGTCTTGTTCGGGGAGGGGGACATCGCCCCGGTCACCCACGAGGTGCTAAGGGAGGCTGAACCGGATCGCAAGCGGCGCCCCGCCATTCACGTTGGTGGCAAATGACCGACGCAACAATATGCCTGTACGCCTGGAGTAATCCTATGAACTGCTAAAAGGGAGCAGCGCCTGCTCTTTGGAGGGCCTCGTGCTGACGGACGTGGAGCCCGAGCACTATTTCCTGTTTTGCCTGCCCCTGAAGCTCGCGAGTTCCTACGGCTCTCCGGCGCAGGCCATCCTCATCCGAGACCTTTAGGGAAGGAGAACAGGACCACCGCAACCCTTGCGGGCGCCCGCTCTAAACCGGTTGTTATACTTGTGCCCGGTTTCGGGCAGGCTAGGATCAACGCCACGTCGTTAGGCATGGGGGAGGTGGAAGACGTTGTGGACCGGTGATGTTTCTGGTCTCCGAACGGTCTGTGATCCCAACGACGCGTTACCGCCTTCGGTAGAGCTGGCCGGGGGCTCGAAGGACTCCGGCGACTTTCGGTAGATGCGAAAGGAGAGGGATGGGAAGTAGTGAGGTTGCGGGGCGGAGGATCAGCCGCCGGCGGTTCCTAGTAGGTATGGGTTCCACGCTGGTACTGGTTGGTTTGGGGGCATGCGGTTCCCAGCAGCAGAGCTCCGAACCAGCCCCGACCGAGGGCGTCCCCAAGATGCCCGACCAACCGGTGAACCTCACGATTATCGACGTTGCGGGGAACCTACAGCTCACCAGGACCGCGATAGAAGACTACGCAAGTAGCCATTCCGACGTCGTTAGGAACGTGAACTTCACAACGGCTGGCGCGTCCGAGCTGACGAGCAAGATACAGGCTCAGCAGGAGGCAGATCAGGTGGATATAGCCGTAGTGTTAACAGGCGTTGACGGGCTCTATGCTGGCATCGAGCAGGGCATCTGGCTTCAGCTCATTCCCAACTTCGAGGAGGCGTTTCCGGATCTCGAGCAGAACTACCTAAACCCCAAAGCTCAGGAGCTGGCGCAGGGACAGGGGATACTAATATCCTACGGGAACTACGGTCCCATCTTCACCTACAACCCCGAGAAAGTCCCCAACGCCCCGAGGACCACCGACGAGTTGCTGGCGTACGCGAGGCAGAGCCCCAGACAGTTCATGTATGCGCGCCCGGCCAACTCGGATTCGGGGCGGATCCTGCTCATGGGCCTCCCGTACATCCTGGAAGACCCGGACCCTAAAGATCCCGAAACCTGGGACAATACCTGGAGCTATCTGGACCAGCTCGATCAGTACATCGATTACTACCCTTCGGGGACCATGGCCACCATGGAGGAGCTCGGCGACGGAAGCCGGGCGATAGTGGCGTCGACCATGGGGTGGGACATGAACTCGAGGATTTTGGGTACCGTGCCGACGAACTTCGAGTTCTTCGCCCTCGAGAACACCAGCCTGATCTCCGACGGCCACTACGCGGCGATCCCCAACGGCCTCGACGCCAGCCGGCTCGCCGTGAGCCTGGACCTCATCGCCTCGCTACTGCAGCCCGACCAGCAGGCGTTGGCCTACGACAAGGCATACTTCTATCCCGGTCCGGCGGTGAAGGGCGTGACGCTGAACATGGCGCCGGAGGAGAGCCAGGAGGCCATAGCCTCGGTCGAGCGGCCGCGGTTCGACGAGCTGATCAAGCTCCTGCCGGTAGAGACGCAGCTTGGCGCGACGGCCCTGGCGCGGGCGTTCGAGATCTGGGACGAGCGCGTCGGCGGCAGCAAGGTCAAGGACTAGATTTGCAGCCCCGGCGCGAGCTTCGTCAACGGCGTCGTCGTGCCGTGGACGTAGGCTACACAGCGCCTTCAGCGGGGTCTAGTGGAGCCGCGGATACCGGGTGATTGCTATACTTGTGCTCGATATTCCGGGGTAGGATAGGGGAGAAGCTCTAGGGCAGGAGGTTTGCGAACGGTGAAGGTAGCCTTGTTCATACCTTGCTACGTGGACCTCATCAACCCGGAGGTCGGAGTCAGCATGGTGCGTGTGCTGAGGAGGCTCGGTATCGAGTTGATCTATCCAGAAGGCCAGACTTGCTGCGGGCAGCCGGCCTTCAACTCCGGCTTCTTTAACGAGGCGCGCACTGTCGCTCGCCACTTCCTGGACGTCTTCGAGAAGGAGCGCTGGGACTACGTCGTGTGCCCGGCGGGCTCCTGCGCCACGATGGTCTCCCACTACTACCCGTTCATCTTTAAAGGGATGCCCGAGGAGAGCCGCTCGGAGACCCTGGGGCACCGGGTCAGAGAGTTCTCCGACTTCCTCGTCAACGTGCTCGGGGTGAAGGCCCTCAGTGCCCGCTACGAGGGAAAGGCTGTCTTCCACTGTGGGTGCCACCAGCGGCGGGAGCTTGGAGTATTGGAGGAGCCGCGGGAGCTGCTGCGCGGTGTTGAGGGGTTGGAGCTTGTGGACTGGGAGAACGAAGAGCTTTGCTGTGGGTTCGGGGGGACTTTCGCGGTGAAGATGCCCGCCGTTTCGACGGCGATGGCCGACGAGAAGATAGAAGCGCTCGTAAAGAGCGGGGCTGATACCCTCGTCTCGGGCGACTCGAGCTGCCTGATGCACCTCTCAGGCCGCCTGAAGCGTAAGGGACACGGCACTCGCGTATATCACCTGGCCCAGATACTTGACTCCGGCGACGGGAGGGTTGGATAGCAAATGGAGGCGAAGAAGCCTGCCCGAAAGCGCGACACCGAGGACCGGCGCCGCGAAGGTATCAAGAGCAAGGTCGAGGGCTTCAACGAGCGGGGCCGGAGGGCCGTGGAGGACCGGGAGCTCCATGACGCTGTCGCACTTGCCGCGGAGAAGTTTGTGACGGGCCGCAACGCTGTCCTGAATGCCCTGCCGGACGCTCCGGAGCTAAGAGAGAAGGCTTATCGCATCAAGCAGGATACGATGGCCAACCTCGACTGCTACCTGGAGCAGATGGCCGACGCTGTCGAGAAGCGTGGCGGCAACGTCTTCTTCGCTGAAGATGGTGAAGACGTCGTGCGGTACGTCGGGGACCTGGCGCGACGGCGGGGGGCAAAACTGCTCGTCAAGTCGAAGAGCATGGCAACCGAGGAGATAGAGCTCAACCGTCGCCTCGAGGAGAACTACACGGACTTGGGGCTCGAGATCGTCGAGACGGACCTGGGCGAGTGGGTCGCCCAGCTCGCAGGCGACCATCCCTCGCACATCATCGGTCCCATTCTCCACATGAACCGCCACCAGGTCGCGGACGTTCTCTCCGGCGTCGCCGGAGAGAAGCTACCGCCGGACGTCGAGTTCCTCACCCGGTTCGCCCGCGGGCATCTCCGGGAGAAGTTCCTCACAGCGGATATTGGCATGACCGGGGCGAACTTCGGAGTCGCCGAGACCGGGACTATAGTTACGGTCACCAACGAGGGCAACGGCCGGCTCGTCGCGAGCGTCCCGCCGGTCCACGTGGTAGTGATGGGGATAGAGAAGTTGATCCCGAGGTTCGCCGACCTCTCGGTCTTCGTCCAGCTTCTAGCAAGGAGCGGTACCGGACAGAAAATTACCGTATATACCAACTTCATAACCGGCCCGAGGGGCGAGGGTGAACTAGATGGGGCGGAGGAGATGCACCTGATCCTCCTGGATAACGGCCGCTCGAAGCTCTTGGGTACCGAGTTCGAGGAGGCCCTCTACTGCATCCGCTGTGGGGCCTGCCTGAAC
>JAWWQA010000109.1:0-4664 GCA_033854695.1 Rubrobacteraceae bacterium | reverse complement strand
GATGAATCGCTGGGGGAAATGGTCTTTTTCCAGTACATGGGCGCGAAAGCGCCAAGCGACGAAAACATAGCCGACATCATAAAGGATCCCGGCAAAGTGGTGTACAGTCAGCCAAGGGTGTTAAGCCTCTTCGTGCTTCTGGAAGCCTACGATCAGTTCGGCGTTACGGTTAGGTCCTTGTCTGAAGACCGGTCACGCTCCTTTGTGCCGTGGGGGGCCGTTTTATACCTGTACAGGGTAGACGATGACTCAGAAGATGCTTTGTAGGCAAGGCTTGTAAGGGCCCGACTGGGGCATTATCCCCGCCCTAAGGGCATACGCAAGCCATGGCCCGATACCGCGGCCTAGGGACCAGTGGGCCGGCGGTTTGGCTTCGTGGTTCCCTAGAAGAAGTAGGGCCCGCCGGCCCATTCCTGTGATACGTTCTTCCCCCGCAGAAGTCAACCAGACCGTAAAAAATTCGAGGAATGGCCCTTCGAGGTTGGCTCGAGGCGGCCTGCGAGGTCGCACCTCAGCTCCCGGACCTAACCGCCCTTGAGTTTAGAACCTCGTTTACCGACAAGAAACTGCGAGCCGGTGCGTCAAGAACTTTCGCCAGCGACAACCGACATAACTTCGTCAGAAATGTCGAAGTTGGCGTAGACTTCCTGTACGTCGTCGTTCTCTTCGAGGGCGTCGATGAGCCTGAGGGTCTGCTTCGCGGTCCCCACGTCGAGGTCCACGCTGTTCTGGGGTTGCATGGTGATCTCCGCGTTCTCGAACGCTACCCCGGCCTCTTTGAGGCTCTCGCGCACCGTCGCGAAGTCTTCGGGCGCCGTCACCACCCTATAATCGCTCTCCATCACCTCGACGTCTTCGGCTCCGGTCTCCAGGGCTAACTCCATGAGCTCGTCCTCGTCCACTTCGTTCCTGGGAACCAGGATGACACCCTTCCTCTCGAAGAGGTACGAGACCGAGCCGCTCGTTCCCAGCTTCCCTCCGTTCTTGGAGAAGATGTACCGGACGTCCGCGGCCGCCCGGTTGCGATTGTCCGTTAATACCTCGACCATAACCGCCACACCACCCGGCGCGTAGCCCTCGTAGGTGACCCGCTCGATAGCCTGGGCGTCAGCCCCGGCACCGGTGCCCTTGTCTACCGCCCTTTGTATGTTGTCGTTGGGCATGTTGGCTTCCTTGGCCTTGTGCACCGCCAATCCCAACGCCGGGTTCATCTCCGGGTCGCCTCCGCCCTCACGGGCGGCGACCGTTATCGCCTTGGAGAGCTTCCCGAAGAGCGCGCCGCGCTTCGCGTCCGCCGCGCCCTTCTTACGCTTGATAGTAGACCACTTCGAATGTCCGCTCAAAGTCCGCACACCTCCCGCAAAAAGTACTCGTGAAATCTCGTATCGTCCGTCAGCTCAGGGTGAAACGCCGTAACCAGGATGTTCTCTCCTTTAGCTGCGACGACCCTCCCGTCAACCTCGCCCATGACTTCGACCCCGGGCCCCACGTCCTCGAAGAACGGCGCCCGGATAAACACCCCTACGAAGGGTTCCTCGAAGCCCTCTATCTCGATCTCCTTCTCGAACGAGTGCACCTGCCGCCCAAACCCGTTGCGCTCGACGAGCGCGTTCATAAGGCCGAGCAAGGGCTGTCTCGGTCCCGTCGTCGCCGACGCTGCCAGTACCATCCCGGCACACGTCCCCCATATGGGTCCGCCCTTGTAGAAGAAGCTCCGGACCCCGTCCAGGAGGCCCGACTGGGCCATGAGGTTCCCGATCGCCGTGGACTCGCCGCCCGGTACGATCAGGCCGTCGAGTCCTTCTAGATCCTCCACGGAACGCACCTCGACCGGCACTACGCCCAGCTTCTTGAGGATCTCCACATGCTCACGGAAGTCACCCTGGAGAGCGAGGACCCCTATCTTCTTCGGTCCCTCAGGCTCCAGGTCCGTCTTTCGGGCGGTTACCCTCCGGGGACCTATCTCGCCGTTACCAGCCACGCGTCGCGAGCTTCTCCCCTTCCGCAAGATCTCCCATCTCCCGGCCGACCATCGCCTCGCCCAGGCC
Source organism: Rubrobacteraceae bacterium (assembly GCA_033854695.1). Lineage (GTDB taxonomy): Bacteria > Actinomycetota > Rubrobacteria > Rubrobacterales > Rubrobacteraceae > Rubrobacter_F. Next base: position 2,616 of record JAWWQA010000109.1, on the reverse strand, counting down.
CTTGCTCGCCTCGGCGACAGCCTTCGCGTCCGCGAAGTGAGTAGTGGCCTTTACTATAGCCTCCGCTCTGCGGGCCGGGTCCCCACTCTTGAAGATGCCACTCCCGACGAAGACGCCGTCGGCCCCGAGCTGCATCATCAAGGCGGCGTCGGCCGGTGTTGCTATTCCGCCGGCAGTGAACAGCACGACCGGTAGCCGCCCATTCTCGGCCACCCACCTGACCAACTCGTACGGGGCTCGAAGCTCCTTGGCCTCTGTCATGAGCTCCTCTTTACCCATCACGGTCAGCTTCCTTATTCCGCCCGTGATCGCACGCATGTGCCGCACGGCCTCGACGACGTTACCGGTCCCGGCCTCGCCCTTAGAGCGGATCATGGCCGCCCCCTCGCCGATGCGCCGGAGGGCTTCGCCTAGATTCGTCGCCCCGCACACGAACGGAACTTCGAAGGCCCACTTATCTATGTGGTGCGCCTCATCTGCCGGCGTCAGGACCTCGGACTCGTCGACGTAGTCGACCTCCAGGGCTTCGAGGATTTGCGCCTCGACAAAGTGCCCGATCCTGGCTTTCGCCATCACCGGAATCGTCACGGCCTCCTGGATCTCCACGATCTTCTCCGGGTCGCTCATCCTTGCGACCCCACCTTGCGCTCTTATGTCAGCCGGTACCCGTTCGAGCGCCATCACCGCCACGGCCCCCGTCTCCTCGGCTATCTTGGCCTGTTCGGCGTTCACCACATCCATGATGACCCCGCCCTTGAGCATCTGGGCCATCCCGCTCTTGACCCGGAAGGTTCCGGTTAGTTGCCCGTTATCCGCCATGCATCACTCCCGTTTTGCTTATAAGATTTGCTAGAAACTTACTAAAGATATCTTACTACCAGCGACCGCGCGCGCCAAATGTCAGTGGCGAAATCAGAGCAAAGAAGTATGCTCAGCGTTTTCCCTCGGTTCTCTGTATACTTCTCCCAAAATTTCTTCGCAAATTCCCTTGTGCTGTGGGCTGCAGCATCGCGCGCCGCAGGGCCTGCAGCGGGAGCTTCCTTCCGTATGAGTTCGACCATCTTGTTTATTAGTCGTTTTACTATTGCCCTCTGTGGCAAAGCCTCTCACCCTCGCGGCGTCTACAGCGAATCTTACTCTATCTCGATGCGCTCTCGTCGCGCCGGTCCTTCCACGTCCGGCGGCTTCTCCGGCCTGGCGAGCTCCCTCACGCCCCGCAACGCCTCGAACCCCGCCCGCCGGAGGTGCCCCGCTGCCCGTCTCCTGCGGTCCCCCGGCACCAGCAAGTAAGCCATGACCCCCAAAAGAGAGCGTCTACGCCGGGGACCCGGCTCTTCTCCACGCATCTCAGGAGACGCCATCGCTCAACCTCACCCGGAGCTTATCGCCTTCGATCCTGGCGCCTGCCGCCTTGAAGCGCACCATGGAGTCCGGTAGGAGGACGTTTCGTTTGTACCCCCCGATCCGGACCAGGAGCTCCGCACCCTTTTTGGAAAGCTCCACGCTCTCTTTCTCCACCAGCGGTAGGTTGAGGACCACCTCGTATCCGCCGTTGCTCTTGATAACCTCGTGCGCCGTCCCCCGGAAAAAGACCCGCAAGGGGTCGTTCTGCCCGAACACGTCCTCGGCAAGCCCTGCGAGCGCCTCGAGGCCGTACACCTCCCGGTCGAAGAGCCGCGCTTTGAAGATCGGTACCGGCGAGAACGAGTCTTCTATCGTTCCCAAGTGCCTCCTCTGAGCTTCCTGCCATTTCTCGAAGTAAGGGTCCGAAACTGAGTCCGGGAGCAGGCGGTTCACGACGATGGCGTCTACCGGATAGCCATACAGGTTTAAGTACGTATATGCACGCCTCGCTTCGGCTATGACCATCTTCTCCGCGTTCACGACGAGCCTCACCGAGGCTCTTTCCGCATTCGTCAGGATATCCTCGACGCCCACGACGGCCTCTCGTAGAACCGCTGGAGAGCTCCGAAGAAGCTGTCCTCAGGAAGCGGCGGCAGAGCGAGTCAGTTCTTATCCGACGGGCGAACGGCCGTACGACCTTCGCTGCCCGGCGCTGGATAGGGAAGATCTTCTGGACGTACCAGCTCATCTGGTCGGGCAGGCTCAGGAGCCGCAAAGTCTCGCCCGTGGGCGCCGCGTCCACGATCAGAGCATCGTAGAGAGAAGCATAGTGGTGGCGCCGGACCATTAAGAGGCCGAAGAGCTCATCCATCCCCGGCAGCATCGCCAGTTCCTCTGCCGCCAGAGAGTCGGTCCCCTGCCACTCGAAAAAGGTAGCCATGTACTCCTGGATCTCCGCCCAGTGCTCCTCGATCATGCGCCCCTGGTCCATCTCCTGCGCGAAAAGCCCCGTCGCCATCTCCTTGGGCTCGGGGCCGACCTCCGCATCAAAAGCATCTGATAAGGAGTGTGCGGGATCGGTGCTCATCACCAGCACCTTCTTCCCGGCGTCGGCAGCCTTGAGTGCCGTCGCCGCCGCGACGCTCGTCTTACCGACGCCACCCTTTCCCGTGTAGAGGATCGTCCTCAAGCGAGCGCTGTGGTACCCGCCGGGTCAGGGACGAACGTAGCGATGGTGAGCAACGCCAGCACCGCTGTGAGCCCGAAGTACAC
>JAWWQA010000108.1:0-9887 GCA_033854695.1 Rubrobacteraceae bacterium | reverse complement strand
CTCGCCGACCTCGACGACCTCACTCGGATGGTCGACGTGGTTCCAGGAGAGCTCGGAGATGTGGATGAGGCCGTCTATACCGTCGAGGTCCACGAACGCCCCGAAGTCTACGAGGTTCGAGACGGTCCCCTCGACGACGTCGCCCTCCTGCAGAGTGGTGAGGATACGGTGCCGCTCCTCCTTGCGCTCCTCTTCGAGAACCGCCCGGCGGCTCAACACCACGTTGTTCCGGCTCCGGTTGAGCTCGATGACCTTGCACTCGAGGCGCTGGCCGAGGAAAGAGTCGAGGTTCCTGACGCGCCGGATATCCACGAGGCTCGCCGGCAAGAAGCCTCGGAGGCCGATATCTATTATCAGGCCACCCTTCACTACCTCGATAACCGGACCCTCGACCGTGCGCTGGTCGGCGTGGGCCTCTTCGATCCTGTTCCACGCCTTCTCGAAGGCCGCCCGCTTGGCCGAGAGGATCAGCCGGCCGTCGGCGTCCTCCTTCTGCAGGACCAGAGCCTCGATGTGCTGGCCCAGCTCCACGATTTCCTGCGGGTCCGCGCCCTTGCGGATGGAGAGCTCGTTGGAGGGTATCAAACCCTCGGATTTATAGCCGATGTCGACGAGGACCTCGTCCTTGTCGATACGGACGACGTCGCCCTCGACGATATCGCCGTCCTTGAAGTCGATGAGGACCGATTCGTCTATGGGGACGATCTCCCCGTTCTCCTCTTTGAAAAAGTCCTTCATCGTTAGCGCCCGAGACGGGCTTTCAGTGGTGTTCGCCATGGAGTAGTTGCTTTCCTTCGTTTCGTTGCTTGTCTACAAGATTATACAAGAATCGCAAGGGCACATTCCCTCGCAAACCGTTATTTTACCTCATCCAGGCGACCACGGGCGCACTCGCCCCCACCTCTCTCCTATCTTTACCTCGACTTCGAGGGGCGGGTGCAGGTCGTAGGCCGCCACCATCCTCTCTGCCGCAAGCGCGGCGACCACGTCCACCCTCTCCTCGTCCACGTCGAAGACCAGCTCGTCATGCACCTGCATGAGCATGTCGGCCCTCAGAGAGAGGAGCCGCGGCTGGAGATCAACCATCGCCACTTTTATGATGTCCGCCGCCGTCCCCTGCACCCGCGCGTTAAACGCAATGCGCTCCCCGAGCTTCCGGACGTTCTTGTTCGTGTTCCTGAGTTCAGGCACGTATCGACGCCGTCCGAACAACGTCGTCGCGTACCCGAGCTCCTCTGCCTCTTTAAGCGTGCTCTCAATAAACTCCGTCACCTTCGGGTAGCGCTCCAGGTACCGTTTGATGTACCGCTCCGCCTCCGCCGGGTGCACGTTCCCAAGGCGCATCGCCAGCCCGAAGCCGGAGATACCGTACAGGATGCCGAAGTTCACCATCTTCGCCCGGCGCCTGAGTTCCGGCGTCACGCTCTCCAGGCGCACATCGAAGACCTCCGAGGCAGTGCGAGTGTGGACATCTTCTCCGGTCGCGAAGGCCTCCACGAGTGCCGGCTCCCCGGTCATGTGCGCCAGGATCCTGAGCTCTATCTGGGAGTAGTCGGCGACCACGAGCTTCCGGCCTGGCGAGGCGGTGAAAGCATCTCGAATCCTCACCCCAAGCTCCGTCCGGATGGGGATGTTCTGCAGGTTCGGCGAGTCGCTGGAGATGCGGCCCGTGGCGGTCGTAGTCTGGTTGAGGGTAGTGTGGATGCGGCCATCCTCACCGACGAGGCCCACCAGGCCGTCTATGTAAGTGCCCTTGAGCTTCGCGAGCTCCCGGTAAGCGATGATCCGCTCCGCTATGGGGTGCTCGACGGCGAGCTGCTGCAGGACCTTGGCGTCCGTCGAGTAGCCGGTCTTGGTCTTCCTGACGGGCGGGAGGCTCATTTCGACGAAGAGGACTTCTCCGAGCTGCTTTGGAGAGCCGATGTTAAAAGGATGGCCGACCTCCTCGTAGATCCTGGCCTCGAGCTCCGAGATCCTCTCCTCTATCTCCCGGCCGACCTCCTCGAGCGTCGAGACGTCCACCGGCATCCCGAGCCTCTCCATCTCCCCCAACACGTCCGCGAGCGGCAGCTCCACGTCGTAGTAGAGGCGCGCGAGCGCCATCTCCTCCAGCTCCTCGTTCAGAACAGGTGAGAGCACGTGAATTAGAGCCGCCCGGCGGGCCGCCTCGCGGACCTCGAGATCTTCGTGCCGAACCTCGACCTCTGCCATTCCCCGACCGGGCTCGCCTGCGAGCGCATCGAGCTCATAGCTACCCAGCCCCGGCTTTACGAGATACCCCGCAAGATACGTGTCGAAGCTCGCCCCCCGCACCCCAAGCTTCTTGGCATCGTGCACCTTGAGGGGACGCTCAGGCGCGCCCTTCTCGATTCGCACCTCGTCTTTTGCGACGGCGATACACCAGCGCTCGTACCCATCCGGGGTCCCGACCGGGGCCGCCGCGACCGGTTCGAAGGAGAGGTCGACGGGCTCCTCAGAGACGCGCACCTCGAGCCTCTCCGGAGGCGGAAGCTCCTCCCCGTTGATGACAGGCAGCCCGGCGAAGCGAGGCGCGAGGCTTCGAAACTCGTAGCGGCGCAGTATCTCACGGGTCTCGGACGATACCCCCTCGAACTTCAACGCCTCCGGATCAAACTCCACCGGCGCGTCGAAGCGCATCCTGGCCAGCTCTAACGAGAGGAAGGCGTTCTCCCTTCCCTCCTCGAGCTTCTTACGCGTCCCCTTCGCCTTGACCTTGTCCAGGTTCTCGTACAGGTTCTCGACCGTTCCGAACTCTTTAAGGAGGTTCGCGGCGCCCTTCGGCCCTATACCCTTCACGCCGGGGATGTTGTCCGACGGGTCGCCGACGAGACCTTTATAGTCGGGGATCTGCTCCGGCGTCACCCCGTACTCCTCGATGACCTCGTCGCGTCCATACTCCTTGGTCTCCGAGACGCCGCGGGTCGTCCTCAAGACCTTCACCTTGCCGTTCACGAGCTGCATTGCGTCCTGGTCGCCGGTTACTATCATCAGCTGCACATCCTCGGGGATGCGCTTCGAGAGCGTCGCAAGGACGTCGTCGGCCTCGAATCCCTCGGCTCTTATCGCCGGTATGTTCATGGCTTCCAGAATCTGATCCAAATGGTCAAGCTGCACCCTAAGCTCCTCGGGCATCGAGGTTCTTTGGGCCTTGTACTCGGGGTAGACCTCCATCCGGAACGCAGGCTTCCCCCCGTCCCAGACGACCCCGATCCCTACCTCTTCGTCTTCGCCAAGGAGCTTGAGCACCATGCTCGTAAAGCCGTAGAGGGCGTTCGTCGGCAGCCCGCTCGTCGTCGCGATGCTCTGCGGCAGCGCATAGAACGCCCGGTAGAGCAGAGAGTAACCATCGATGAGATAGACGCGCATTCGTACTTAAGTATACCGGACGATCGCGCATAAAAACCCCGGAGAGCCTAACAGTGGCGACAGCCCGGCCTCGCATCCGACTCACAACCGTTGCACCCGAACTCCATGAGTAGCTTACGTTCGTGGAACCTTAAAGGGCGGAGCGATGCCTAATGAGAAGAAGCCGCGCGTAGTTGGGTGATATACACGACGAGGCCGGGATTCTTACCGGCCGAACACTTTGCGCCAGAATCCCTTGTTGCGCTCGCGTTCGAGATCTGCCTCGAGCCTGTTCGCTCGCTCGCTCTCCCGCTCACGGTGCTCTCTCTCCTCCTCGAGTTCGTTCGACAGCTTCTCTCGCTCTTGCCGCATGCCGCTCGCGGTCTTCTCCGCGGTCTCCAGGAAGTCTTCGAGGCGTCTCATCTTCTGCCGCTGATCCCGCCTCTTCCGCTCCAGTTCTTCTAGCTCCTTGAGGACCTCCCGGTGCAGCTCAGACTGCCGCAGCACGAACCACTGGTAGAAGTTCGCGACGATGGACGCGTATTCCTTGGCAACGTCGTCGAGCTTGACCTTGCCCTCCAACGTGTCGAGGTACTCGCGTCCCTTCTCCGACCAGTGCTCCCACTCCTTGAGCTTGCCCACATCGAGCCTGATGGCGCTGTTGACCTCTACGCCGCTGCCTATCCTGCCAAAGTCCAGCTCGGCTAGAGCGAACGGGAGTCCTTTGTGGAGCATGTAGACGAGCAAATCTTCCATAAATCGAGGAAGAGACGAATCCCCGATCTGCCCCTCCCATCGGCTCTGGTACTCGCCGGAGAAACCAATATCTCGATACGAACCACCTTGCAGCGTGTCGATGTGATCCAGCAGCGTCGTGCCTCCCGCAAGGTAGTTGTGGAAGAGACGGATGACGTCGTCGATGAACAGGTCGAGCCTGCCGCGGGTTCTCTCCTCCCACAGCTTCAGAAACACCATCGGCTGCTCGAACTCGTCCAGGACATGCCTCAAGTTCAGATAGTTGGTATCGAAGATGAAATAGCTCTTCTCGAGGAGGTTCATCCTGGTGTGGAGCCGGTAACCCTCGCTGGTTTCGATCTCACGCTCTATCTCTCGCAGCTCCCTCCCGAGCTGCCGCCGCTGCCGATCCCGCTCCTCAAGAAGGTTTACCCCAGGGTAGACCTGATAGCCTTCGCCGGGTATGACCTCGTGGCCTTGTCGTTGCAGTTGCCCCCCGCTCTGCTGCGCCTCTCCTTTGTCTTGATCCCGGTTCGCAGCCACTACAGTTGCTCCTCTCCTGCCCTTCTCTTGTTCGACGTGTACTTTGAAGTAAAGCCCATCCTCCCGCCAATAGTAGTGTTCTGATGCTGGATACTTATGCCCACGCAACCACACAAAAACGCCGTCTCTCTCCTATACGAAGAAAACCGTAGCAGGTTTTAGTGCGCAGCGTGTCACCACAACTTCGCTATATCTCGCCCAGATACGCCTCGCGCACCTTGGGGTCCTGCCTGAGGTTCTCGGCAGAGGCAGCGTTGACGATGGAGCCAGACTCCAGAACGTAGCCGCGGGTGGCGATCTCCAGAGCCACGTTGGCGTTCTGCTCGACGAGCAGGATCGTCGTACCCTGTTTGTTGATCTCCTCGACCGTCTCGTAGATGCGCTCGACCAGAACCGGAGCCAGTCCCATCGAAGGCTCGTCGAGAAGCAGAAGCTTGGGACGGCTCATGAGAGAGCGGCCGATGGCCAGCATCTGCTGCTCCCCACCGGACATAGTACCGGCCTCCTGCTTGATACGTTCTTTCAGGCGCGGGAAGAGGTCGAAGACGCGATCCATGTCCTGGGCTATCTCTGCGCGGTCGTTCCTGTGATATGCGCCCATCTCCAGGTTCTCGAGAACGGTCATGCGGTGGAAGATCCTGCGCCCCTCCGGGCTCTGGGCGATGCCTTTCTTGATCATGTCGTGCGCCGGCGCCCCCTGTATCTCTTCGCCCCGGAAGATAATTTTCCCTTCTCTGGGCGGGAGTATCCCGTGTATCGAACGCAGGGTCGTCGTCTTCCCGGCCCCATTCGAGCCGATGAGCGTCACGATCTCTCCCTCCTCGACTGTCAGAGAGATGCCCCTGAGAGCTTCGATATGCCCATAGTAGCTGTGGATGTTCTCCACTTCCAGGAGCGCCAACTTCTAACCCGTTCTCGCCGTGCCGAGATACGCCTCGATAACCCTCGGGTCCTCGCGCACCTGAGCAGGCGATCCCTCGGAGATCTTCTCGCCGTGATCCAGGACCGTCACCCGGTCGGAGATGCTCATAACTACCCTCATCTCGTGCTCGATGAGGAGGACCGAGATCCCACGTTCCTCCCTGAGCCTTCCTATGAGCTGCGTCAGCCGCGCCGTCTCCTGCGGGTTCATCCCGGCCGTCGGCTCGTCCAGGAGGAGCAACTTCGGCTCCGATGCCAGGGCGCGCGCTATCTCCAACCGCCGCTGGTCGCCGTAGGGGAGGTTCTTGGCGAACGTCTCGCGGCCCCGAAGGCCGACGAACCGGAGTAGATCCAGGGCTCTCTCGCGGGCCTCCTCTTCTTCGCGCCGCACACCAGGCGTCCTCAAGATGGAGCCGAGGACGCCGCTCTTGAGGCGGACGTGCATACCGGCGAGCACGTTGTCCAGGGCGCTCATGGTCCCGAAGAGCCGAATGTTCTGGAAGGTGCGCCCGATCCCCATCCGCGCCCGCTTGTGCACCCCGAGCCGCGTAATGTCCCGTCCCAAGAAGACGAAGCTCCCCGCGGTCGGCTTGTACAGCCCACTCACTATGTTGAAGAATGTCGTCTTCCCCGCGCCGTTCGGCCCGATGAGGCTGACGATGGATCTCTCGGGGATATTGAAGTCAACCGCGCTTACCGCCACCAGACCGCCGAAGACCTTGGTTATACCCCTGGCTTCGAGAATGTTCGGGGCCACCGTCTCCTCGTTCGCCTCAGACATTCGTCAGCTCCGTAACGCTGTCATCTTCTTCGCCCTCGCGCAACTCCTCCTGGCGCTGGCGGTTTGGGATTATGCCTTCGGGTCTCAAGAGCATCATCAGCACGAGAAGGACACCGAAGAGGAAGAAGTTGTACTTAGGGATGTCCGCGTTCGCAAGCAGGGGAATGCTGAGGGCGTCGCCGATGTCGTGCACCCACACGTTCACCTGCGGCAACAGGTAGAAGTTGATGCCCTCCAGCAGGATAGCGCCCAGGATCACGCCGTATATGTTACCCATACCGCCGAGGATGACCATGCACAGGACGACAACCGAGATGTTGAACGAGAAGCTCGTCGGGAAGATGCTCTTTATGAACGTCCCATAGAACGCCCCCGCCACCCCTCCGAAGACCGCGCCCAAAGCGTACGCCCAGAGCTTCGTCGTCATCAGGTTCACGCCCATCGCCGCCGCGGCGGTCTCGTCCTCGCGCACCGCTATCCAGGCTCTTCCGAGCCGCGAATCTCTAAGGCGAATGTTCACAAAGAGGGTAATGAGGACCAGCACCAGGATGGTGTAGTACCAGGGGTTTAGGTCCAGGGAGCCGAATTGCCGCCAGGTGCTCAAAGACTGGGGCAGAAAAGGAAAGCCGGGTGAGTCTATGCCCTTGATACCCACCGTGCCGTTGGTCAGGTTGTGGCCGAAGATGTTATCCCCATTCACGAAGAGGCGTGGGATGATCTCCCCAAAACCCAACGTCACGATCGCGAGGTAGTCCCCCCGCAGCCGGAGGGTAGGCGCCCCGATAATGACCCCCCAGAGCGCCGTGAATGCCCCCGCGGCGATAAGCAAAAGCCAGAAGGAAATGTGTATCCCCGGTAGCTCCCTGCCGCTGCTCTGGGCGGGCAATGCCGAGAAAAACGAAAAGCTCACCTCACTGAAGTGAGTCGAGGCTAGCCAGCCAACCACGTATGCCCCGAGAGCGTAAAACGCCACGAAGCCGAGGTCCAGAAGTCCTGCGAAGCCGACTACGATGTTCAGCCCCAGGGCCAGCATTATGTAGACGGCGATGATGATCACCGGGAACATCAGGTTCGCGCCCAGAGCCTGGTTTATCAGGGGGAACAGGAACGCCAGCAAGATCAGGCCGACCGGCAGCCCGAATCTCTTGAGCAGCGCCGCCCTATTCACCCCCACCACCCTGTACCGCCGAACGATCACCCAGGAGCCCCCGGGGTCTGAAGACCAGAACCAGGATGAGGACCGTAAAGATCACCACATCCGTCCACCGAACGCCTATGTACTGGTCGGTCATCGAGCCGATGACCCCAATTAGAATCCCACCTACGACTGCCCCGGTCAGGTTTCCGATGCCGCCCAGAACCGCCGCCGTGAACGCGAATAACCCCTGTCTGAAGCCCAGGTTGAAGACGGTGGTGCCGTTAAAGAGCCCGAACATGACGCCCGAGGCCCCGGCGAGGATACCGCCCAGAAGGAAGGCCACGGAGATGGTGCGGTTGACGTTTATCCCCATCATCGCCGCCGCCTCCTTGTCCTGCGCCACGGCCCGCATCGCCTTGCCCTGCTTCGTGCTCCGGATAAAGTACGAGAGGCCGATAAGCAACGGTATCGTGACCAGTACGATGAAGAAGTCCTTCCAGCGATAAGCAACCGCGTCGGTAATCCCGGCGAGGGCGTTGGCGTCGGAGATCAGGGACGGAAACGGTATCTGGGAGGCACCCTTCCACACGAGACCGAGATTCTGGAGGATGAAAGACATTCCGATGGCCGTGATCAGGACGGCAAGCCGTGGAGAGTTGCGCAGAGGTTTGTAGGCAACACGCTCGATACCAACGTTGATTAGACCGCATGCGATCATGGCCACGACAAGCGCCAGAAGCACGCCGACAATCTTCAGCACGGTCCCGCTCTCTGCGGTTATCGGGGCGAAGAAGGCAAGCCCTACAAATGTGCCACTCAACACGGTGATACCGACAAAGGAGCCGATCATAACGTTATCGCCGTGGGCGAAGTTGATCAGCTCGATGATGCCATAGACTAGCGTGTACCCCAGCGCGATGAGCGCGATGATGGCCCCGTTGGTTATCCCGATCAGAAGTTGCGAGACGAACTGCCCCGGGTCTTTGACCGCCTGGATGAGCAACAGTACCAGGAGCGCCGCGACGATCGTCACGGCGATGCGTGACTGCCAGCTCGAAGCCCTGACACTCTCTAGGAGAGCCGCGCCTTTGGGCTTCGCCTCTTGAGTAGTAGCTATCGCGTTACCTCTTCTAGAAAGCGGGAAGCGGAGAGAAGGGCCCCTCCGCTTCCCGCCGCGGCCTGCTCTAGGCTCCTCCTATGTCGATGACCCTGTTGAACTCGAACTTGCCGTTCTCGACCTTCTGTCCGGAGAGCTCGGTGAGGGTTGTATCGCCATCCTGGTCGAAGCTCCAGGTACCCAGCACGCCGTCGTAGTTACTGGTCGCGAACAGCTCCCGGACCACGCCCTCGCGGGTGGCTGCTCCGTCGTTATCGTAGGCCCTCTGTATAGCGTCGAGCAGTACGTTTGCCGCTTCATAGCCGTAAGCAGTGTACGCCTCTACGTCAGACCCGTACTTGTCCTTATACTTCTGGACGAAGTCCTGGCCCTTACCGGGAAGCTCACTCCCCGGCAGACCGCCGAAGGTCACGTAGATGCCCTCGGCCGAGTTGCCGGCCGCCTCGAGGAAGGCATCCTCGAAGATACCGTCCGGGCCCATAAAGATCACGTTCTCGTTTGGCATCCCGGCTCCGAGCTTATCATTGACGAGCTGGCCGGCGTTGTTCTGGGTGATGCCCCCGTAGTAGATGGCGTCAGGGTTCGTCTGTGCGATCTGGCTCATAAGAGAGCGGTAGTTGGCGGCTTTGCCGTCTATTCCCTGGCGCCCCAAAACCTGTATCCCCAGCCCCTCGGCGGCCCTCTGGAACTGGTCGGCTAGACCCTTGCCATACGTCTCCTGGTCGTCGAGGATATACACACTCTGGACACCTTCGTCCCTCATCCAGACGGCGCCCGCGCGGCCCTGCTTGTCATCAGCCACGATCACACGGGTGTAGTTGCGATTGCCGGTTGGGTAGTACTTCTCTGGCTCACCCGGCTCACCACTAGGCTTGGTTAACCCGAGGGCGGTGTTCGCCGGGCTAACCATCGCAAGCCCAGCCTGATTGAGGATCGGGATCTCGACCGCCGCACACCCGGAGTTGAACGGTCCGATCCAACCGACTATGTCCTGATTCTGGGCAGCGCTCTGGGCATTCTCGCTACACTTGGCTTCGTCCCACTTCCCGGCTTGTGCAGTGGAGTTATCCTGAGACTTGTAGTTGATCTGCACATCCCCAGCCATATAGTTCCGCTCCTCGAGCGCCATAGTTATGGCGTTGACGATGGTCTCGTTTTGTGGGCGGTTGGAGCCCTGCAATGGCAGGTCGCTTACTATGGTAGCGGTCGGGCCACTCTGACCACCACCACCGCCTTGCCCTCCACCACCACCGCCGCCGCATCCCGTGATCAAGAACGCCGCAGCC
>JAWWQA010000107.1:0-6654 GCA_033854695.1 Rubrobacteraceae bacterium | reverse complement strand
TCAGCCGGATCAGTTCCCGTACTTCATCCCTAATGGGAATGTTTACGACAGCGGTAACTACGAGGGAGTGCTGGACAAAGCCCTGGAGCTTGCCGACTACGAATCCTGGCGCGAGGAGCAGCAGCGGCTGCGCGAAGAGGAGGGACGGTATATCGGGATCGGGATCTGCACCGCCCAGGAACGCAGCGTCTTTTCCGCCACCGAGTTCTGGTTCTGGTTCGACGAGCCGGCGGCCCCGGTGACCAGCACGCCCGAGAGCATAACCCTGGATGTAGATGCGACGGGCAACATCACGGCCACTCTCTACTCGTGCGCCTTCTGGGGCAACAGCCCGGAGACGATGGTCGCGCAGTTGGTGGCCGAAGAGTTCGATGTCGAGCCTCACCAGGTAAACGTCGTCTATTCCGGGACGAACCAGGGCCTACCGGCCACTGGCCCCGGAGGAAGCCGCACGACCGTGATGCTAGCGGGAGCGGTGGAGGGTGCTTCCAGGAAGATCAAGGAGAAAAGCTTCAAGATTGCAGCGCATCTACTCGAGGCAGCGCCGGAAGACCTGGAGTGGTCGGAAGGCGGCATCTCAGTGAAGGGCAGCCCCGATCAACGTAAGGAACTCGCCGAGATCGCGATGTCGGCCCACCTCTTCAAGCACAGTCTCCCTGCGGAGATAGAGAGCGGGCTGGCAGCGGATCAGGTCTATGACCACCCGTACACCACGATGCCTTCCGATGACCGCAAAGATCTTGGTGTCTTCTACCCCTTCATGGCTCACGCCTGCCACATCCCGGTCGTGGAGGTAGATGTCGAGACCGGCCTAGTCGAATTCCTCAAGTACACGGCGGTGCACGATTGCGGTACCCTGGTGAACCCACGGTCGCTGGACGGCCACATAATAGGAGGCACTGCCCAGGGAATCGCCACCGCGCTCCTCGAGGAGTACATCTACGACGAGAATGGCCAGCTGGCGAATGCTAGCTACCAGGACTACCTGAGCCCGGGCGCCATGGAGGTTCCCGAAGTGGTAGTCGGACACCAAGAGACGCCATCTCCGTACACGGTGCACGGCATCAAGGGCGGCGGGGAAGGGGGCCGCATGATGGCCCCGGCCGCGATCGCTTCGGCCATCGAGGATGCCCTGAAGCCGTTGGGCGTTCGGGTAAACGAGCTGCCCGCAACTCCCGAACGGGTCCTCGGCTGGATCGAGGAGGCAAGGGCCAGGAACGGCTGAACGCGCGAAGAGAACCCGGAAACTGCTCGGAAGAGGGCGCCCGGTTCAGGTAGAGCCATCGGTGCAACATGGATTCTTGGAGACAGGACACAAGGAGCGCTCATGACCGATCCTCGATCCAATGGGGGACCGTACGGTTTTTCGTTCACCAGGTTGATAGACCTGGGCGTCAGCATCGTCCCAGACGCGCCCCACGAGCCGTGGAAGCCCAAGATCCACTACCAAACGCACGAAGGCGAGGGCCTCGACTGGGTGAAAACTACGTTCGGGGTAACTGAAAAGGACCTTGTGTGGTCGGGGGGCAAGGGCGCCGCCTTCGAGGAGGTGACGGCCATCACCCACGCCGGCACGCACGTAGACGCGCCGTGGCACTACGGTCCGGAGTCGGAGGGGAAGCCAGCCAAGAAAGTCGACGAGCTACCCCTGGAGTGGTTCTTCTCCGACGGGGTGGTCCTGGATCTGCGCCACAAGCAGCCTGGGGAGAAGATCGGCGTGGTCGATCTGGAGGAGGCGCTGCGGCGGATCGACTACGCGTTGAAACCCCTGGACATAGTCATGATCATGACGGGCCGCGACCGGCACCTGGGGAGCGAAGAGTACTTCGAGCAGCCGGGGATGATCCGCGATTCCACCCTGTGGCTGGTCGAGCAGGGGATCAAAGTCATAGGCATAGACGCTTACGGCTTCGACAGAAAGTTCGAGGACATGGCGCGGGAATTCCGCGAGACCGGCGATGGGCGGGTCGTATGGGAGGCCCACTTCGCGGGCATCGAACGGGAGTACTGCCAGATAGAGAAGCTCGCGAACCTGGGCAAGATCCCACGTTCCACCGGCTTCAAGATCGCCTGCTTCCCGGTAAAGGTCCAGGGCGCAAGCGGCGGCTGGTGCCGGCCCGTGGCCTTTGTCTAGAAGGATGAACTTGAGTCCAAGAACAAAGGAACGCGAAAACGGTATGCGCAACGTTGCTCATACCTCGCAGGTTAAGCGCATCGACGGAAAGGAAAAGCGAAGATAGGGGGAAAGGAGCTTGCAGCTATGGGAAAGTTGACCCTAGAAGAAGTACGCCGCTACAGCGAAGAGCTTCGTACCTGGAACCGTTGGAGCTCGTCGAACTCGAGCGGGCCATCACGCTCGTGGCCGAGGGGCGCGTGAAAATTGTGGTGGAGGGAGCCAAGCCGCTCGAAGAGGTCAACGAGGCATTCGACGCCCTTCAGACACGAGACCTCGTCGGGTGCGTGGTCCTGGACGTGGAGGGCGTGTCGTGAACGCGAGAACAACGGATTTGCGCATCGTGGTGGTGGGAGGGTCCCTGGGTGGGCTGACCGCTGCGCTGGTTTTGCGCGACGCCGGATGCAACGTCGAGGTGTACGAACGCTCCGAGGTTCCGCTGGAGGGACAAGGGGCTGGGATCGTTCTGAACCCGGCGACCGTGCGCTACTTTACAGAGAACGATGTCCTTGGCCTCGACGAGATAAGCACCTCGACAAGCTGGTTACGCTACATGGACAGGGAGGGCGGCACCGCCGCCGAGCAACCCTTCAGTTACCGGTTCACCTCCTACAACGCGCTGTACCGGGGGTTGCTGGGCTGCTTCGACGAGGACCGCTATCACCTGGGCGAAAAGGTTGTTGAGTTCGACCAGGATGCCGACGATGTGACCGTCTGGCTCGCAAGCGGCCACGAAGAGCGCTGCCACCTGCTGGTCTGTGCCGACGGGATCCGCTCCACCGCACGAAGGCTCCTGCTCCCCGACGTGACCCCCGAGTACGCAGGATACGTCGGATGGCGGGGTACGGTTGGAGAAGGCGAGCTATCCCCGGAGACGTTCGCCGCGCTGAACGAGGCCATTACCTACTACGTGCTGCCCAACAGTCACGCCCTGGTGTACCCGATACCGGGTACCAAGGGGGCATTGGAGCCGGGAACGCGCCTGATCAACTGGTTGTGGTACCGGAACGTCGAGCATGGTCATGAGCTCGACGACCTGATGACGGATAGGGAGGGGAACCGGCGCGAGGTGTCTCTGGGTCCTGGCGACGTGCAGAAGCGTCACGTCAAGGAGCTGCACGATGCCGCCACGTCCGCGCTGCCGCCGCCGATTGCCGAGGTGCTGCTCAAGACCGCCGAGCCGTTCGTTCAGGTGGTGTTCGACGTCGAAGTGCCCCGCATGGCGTTCGGACGCGTCTGCCTGATCGGGGACGCCGCGTTCGCCTTGCGCCCCCACGCCGCCGCCGGGAGCGCCAAGGCCGCAGAGGATGCCTGGAAGCTCGGCGAAGCGGTCCAGGAAACGGGCGGCGACGTGGTCGCTGCGCTAGAGACATGGGAGCCCGGGCAGCTCGAGCTCGGCAGACAGGTCTTGTCCCGTACGCGCGAGGCCGGCCAGCGCGCGCAGTTCGAGGGCACGTGGCGAGTCGGCGAGCCGCTGCCCTTTGGGCTCTACGAGGTTGGGGACAGCTCGATGCCTTAGGCGCGCCAAGATAAGAATACGGAACCCAGTTGTCGAAAGGAGAACTTATGAAAGCCAGGGGTTATACCCACACAAGCGTCCACGCTCACGACCTCGACGAGTCGGTGCGTTTTTACCAGGAGCTTTTCGGGATGGAGGAGATCCCCGCTCCGGACTTCCCCTTCCCCGTGCGCTGGCTGCGCCTCGGCGACCTGCAACTGCACCTCTTCCAGAGCGAGGACCAGGCCCCTCGAGGCCACCACTTCGGCATAGACGTGGACGACTTCGAGGCGGCCTACGAGAAGGTGGAGGAGATGGGTGTTAGGGAGAAGGAGGGCTACTTCTCGCACCTCTACGAGATACCGGACGGGGCGGTGCAGATGTACCTGAGGGACCCCGCAGGGAACATGGTGGAGGTCAACTGGCCGGACGCATCAACGCTCGACCGCTCGGTGGTAACGGAGGAAATCCATAAGATCGAAGCCCAAACTGCAGAGTCGGCAAAGGCCACGCTCTATCTGTAGCTGCACAAAGAAAGAAGGCAGTAATTCGGCGACCCGCTGCCCTTCGGGCTCTACGAGACCGGCGACAGCTCAATGCCGTAGTGGCTCAGGAAGGAGCCCCGAACGTAACGATCTTGTCCGGATGGATCAGGAACAGCACCCTGACCTCTCCGGGCTTGCGGAACGGGTAGGGGCGCTCGCCGAGGTAGACCTCGCCGAAGTCGTCGATGCTCTCGGTGGCCAGCTGCCCCCGTTCGGGGTCTTCCTCGTCGATGACATCGACCACCGTGCCGTAGACCGTGATCCAATGGTAAGGGTCGGCGGGGTCTATGGCCTGTATGGAGACCTCGGGACGGTCGCGCAGGTTCTTCCACTTGAGGCGCCCGCGACTGGTGTTCAGGTGGATGTGCGCCCCGTCCGTACCCCACCACATCGGGGTGAGCCGCGCCTTTCCTTTGGAGTCGTAGGTCGCCACGGTGGCGGTGACCGGCCCCTCGATGAGGCGGCGGTGGAAAGGGTCGAGGCTGGAGACGCCGGGGATCGTGGCCCGCTCCCCGACTGTGAACGAGCCCTCGTTGCCCGGAAGGATGATGTCCGTAACTTCTGTCATGGCTCCCACACCTCACCTTTCCCCACGCCACACCGATCTCTTCTATTTTACTCCCCTCCTGTTGGTCGCGCCGATAGAACTGGAGTTCCCTGATCCCGCCCATCTCCAAGCGACTTCTCGCTTCCAGCATGATCATACGCGAAAATAGGAGCTGCAGGCGGGAGCTTATTCAAAGGGCTGTCCAAATCGCTCGCGATGCGCCACCTCGGCGAGCGCTTTCCGTTGTTTCTTGCCCTGACCGACGGTCTCTGTCGGATACCCAATGGGTAGAATGGCGAAGACGTCCACGTCATCAGGGATGCCTAGCAGCGCTTTGATGGCTTCCAGCCCGCCAAAGCCTACCCAGTTTGACCCTAGGCCCTCAGCCCAGGCGGTGAGCAGCATGGACTGGATGGCACGACTGGCATCCGAGACCGCGAACGGGGTTTTGTCAGTCGCGACGACGATCGCGAGCGGGGCCTGCGCTATGTATGGCCCCGTTCGTGCCAGCCCTCCGAGCTGGCGCAGCGTGTCGTGGTTCTGCACGACAATGAAATGCCAGGGCTGGCGATTCATGCTACTCGCGGTCAGCCGCCCTGCCTCCACAACCCGCCGGATACTCTCCTCGGGTACCGGCGTGTCCTGATAGCTTCGTACGGCCAACAGTGTACGGACCGCCTCGAAAACATCCATCACGAACTCCTTTCGGCAGATAAACAGCTGCAAACCTGAATCGGAATCAGCGCCTCAAGCCTGCCTGCCTAGCCATCTATCACTGGAGCATCAGGGTCTGGCGCTCGCCATCAGGACAAGCGTAACATCTACCCGGCCCTCGGGCACAGAGGGTAGCCACGCAAAATAGTGCTCTTCCTTATCGCCGTACAGCAAGAAGCCGGACTCAGGTCGTCAGGGCGGCACTTCACCCGTGAGCTGTATGTGCGATATGGTCCTGCAGCAATCCGAGACGCTCGTACTGCCGGGGTTGATCTGCAAGAAGGGCCGGCACAACGCGTCTGTGCATGAGTGCTCCTCTCAGTGGGTGTCCGCGCCCAGTGATGCGTCTGGCGGCCGTAGCAACGTGTACAGCATCTCCGGCCAGTGCTTGATACCAGAGGCCATGCCCCTCACCCTCACACCAGCTAATGTGGCCGTGGGGGAGGGCATCTGCGAGGGCGCGGCCCATGGCCGGAGGCGCAAGCGTGTCGGCCGTGCCGTGCCAGGTGTGCACCTCCATCTCGATGTCCTCCAGACGGAAATCCCAGGCGCTGGCCAGGATCCTGTCGTCCCAGGCTTCGCCGTCACCGCCCTGCCGGTAGGCCTCCATCATCGAGGCAGAGAGCATGGAGCGGACCTCAGGCTGGCCGAACTCTGCCCGCTCAGCGTCATCCAGAACATGCAGGAACTCCTCGTAGGTACTGTCTAACCTGTGC
Source organism: Rubrobacteraceae bacterium (assembly GCA_033854695.1). GTDB lineage: Bacteria > Actinomycetota > Rubrobacteria > Rubrobacterales > Rubrobacteraceae > Rubrobacter_F. Next base: position 461 of record JAWWQA010000107.1, on the reverse strand, counting down.
CGAAAGCTCCAGGCAATTGGGGTCCAGACCTCTTTCACCACCTGCCAGGGCAGGTACTTTGCCAGGGCGAATTCCACCCGTTCTCCCGTCTCCATGCCGTGCAGTACACCGGGAAGGTCGAAGGGAGGGCAGCCGCTGAAGAGGCAAACGTTGGTGAGGCGCTCCGGGATCTTGTAGGCGCAGGCGGCAGCATGCGGTGTTCCGCCGGACCAACCGCACACGGCAAAGCTCTCGATCTGCAGAGCGTCCGCGAGTTGGACGACGTCGTCCGGCCAGTCCAGGAAGGTGCGGTGAGGCTGGAAGTCAGAATGGCCAAATCCGGGACGGTCGGCGGTGATGATGCGGGCCCCGCGCTCGCGGGCGATGGCATCATCGGGGTGATGTTCCAGCCGGGAACCGGGCGTTCCATGGAAATAGAACACGGGCTTGCCGTGTGGATCGCCGTATTGGGCGTAGGCGAG
>JAWWQA010000106.1:0-2860 GCA_033854695.1 Rubrobacteraceae bacterium | reverse complement strand
CGTAGACTGCCATTTCAGCGGAAGGGTCTCCGAACACGGCGCACGCGAGCGCCGCTAAAGCACTCCGGGCTTCGGGTACGATGACGGCAGGCACATCCGAGGGCAGCGCCCGCTCGGCCACGACGAGTGCTGCCCCGCGCCGCAAGGCCTCCGGGGCGAACTCTGCGCCGTCGCGCCGGAAGCCGGGAATCGCCACGAAGGCGAAGCCGGGTTCGACCAGACGCGAGTCGTGGGTCACGCCGTCGACGCCGTCTATTCCCGGCGGCGGCTCCGTTCCCAGAACCCGGGTCAGTTGTGCGCGATCCAGGAAGACCACGCCCCGTAGTGTAGCAAGGGTAGTGGCGTACATGCCCTCATCTTGTACGATGAACACCGTCCCGGCACCTTATCTCGTAAATTAGTGAATGAAATTACTTTAAATTGCGATGACGCGCTCCAGGTGGTGTGTTACCCTACGCGGGTTATTTTTACAAAGACTTTACAGAGCGTAGGCAACTAAGGCACTGAGGGCGAAGCCGCAGCGCGTGGCAGCCCCCCGTACCAAGAAAGGGGACGGATGTCGGCCGAAACCACCTCGACGATGTTGACGGAGCGGACAGACGAGCTTCTGAACCGGGGCCGAAGTCAGGGGTTCATAAGTACCGACGACGTCGCCGATCTGTTGCAGGAGGGAGATCTCTCGGTAGCAGAGGTTGAGGAGTTTTACGCCACCCTCGAAGAGGAGGCTATTAGCCTGGTAGAGGGTGAGACCGCGCCTCCTGTGGCAGCGCCCGGGATCTCCCCAGCTGGCGCGGCGCAGGGGATTCCGGAGACGCCCGCGATACAGATAATGCACGCGGTAGCGACGGGCGATTCGATCAGGATGTACCTTGCGGAGATTGGACGCGTCAAGCTGCTCACACACGCCGACGAGATACGCCTCGCTAAAGGCATCGCCCGCGGCTGCAAGCAATCCAAGGATAGGCTCGTCGAGGCGAACTTAAGGCTCGTGGTCTCTATCGCCAAGAAGTACCGTAACCGTGGGGTCTCGTTTCTAGACCTCATCCAGGAGGGGAACCTCGGCCTCATCCGGGCGGCCGAGAAGTTCGATCACACCAAGGGCTACAAGTTCTCCACTTACGCGACTTGGTGGATACGGCAGGCCATAACCCGCGCCATCGCCGACAAGGGACGCACCATCCGCATTCCGGTCCACATGGTCGAGAAGGTCAATAAATTCCACCGCACCCACCGTCGCATGACGCAGATCCTGGGACGCGAGCCGAACGACGAGGAGATCGCCCGCGAGCTCGAGGTGCCAGTCGAAGAGATTCTGAGGCTACAGGAGATCAGCCAGCGGGCCATCAGCCTCGAGACCCCGGTCGGTGACGAGGACTCCTCCCACCTCGGCGACTTCCTCGAGGATGCCAGCGCCGTGACACCGACGGAGGCCGTCTCCGAGGCCCTCTTGAAGGCTCACCTCAGGGAGGCCCTGGACGAGTTGCCGGAGAGGGAGCGCCAGATCATCGAGCTACGGTTCGGGATGAAGGATGATAGGCCCCGTACCCTCGAGGAGGTCGGCCGCGAGTTTGACATCACGCGCGAGCGCGTCCGCCAGATCCAGATGAAAACCCTCAACCTCCTCCGCGAGCAGCGCCGCACCCAGAACCTGCGCGAGTACCTCCGCTAGGTGGGCTCCTCCGGTAGTATCGGAGCCGACGGCTCCCCGGAGGCTTCTTCCGAAGAACTCCATCACTTCGTCTGTGACCTCGCACGGCAGGTAGGCGAGCTCCAACTCTCTCGCTACGAGGAGCCCGGCGAGATCAAAGAGAAGGCCCCCAAGGACCTCGTGACCGAGGTCGACCTCCTCTGCGAGGAGTTTTTGATCTCCCGGATAAACGAGCGCTATCCAGACGATGCGATCCTCTCCGAAGAGAGAGGCGGTGAGATCTCACCAACCGGCCACACCTGGCTCCTGGACCCCGTGGACGGCACGGCGAACTTCGCCCGCGCGAACCCCCTCTTCTGCGTGTGCATCTCCGTCGTCGAGAGCGACGAGGTGAAACACGCAGCCGTCGCCGCTCCACGCCTCGGCGACATTTACCATGCACAGCTCGGAGGCGGAGCTTTTCGTGACTCGGCCTCCGGGGAGACACAGCAGTTGCGCGTAGCAGAGATTGAGGAGCTCGAGCACTCCTTTGTGGGGGCGGACGTCTCTTATCGGGGCAGCAACGATCCCCGCAAGAACGGCACGCTGGAAGTCTTCAAGCGTTGCTGGCAGGTCCGCTCGATCGGGAGCGCGGGCATCCGAGGGGCCTGGGTCGCGGCGGGCTACCTGGACGTCTCCATCGGCACCCGCAACACCGCCTGGGACTACGCCCCCACGGCCCTACTCGTCTCCGAGGCCGGCGGCCACATATCCAACCTTACCGGAGGCCCCTGGACCTACGACTCCGACGGCCTCCTCGCCACCAACAACGCAGCCCTCCACGCAGAGGTACTCGAGATCATAGCCAGCGGCTGAACGCCGTCCCTTCCTTTCGCCACCGAAATCTAACGCCGGCCCTAATGGAGAGGCTATAGAGCAGGCTACGGCCGCCCATAGACCTGTTGTGGTTGCCCATAGATCGGTGGTTACTGCGGCTGCCCGGCAGGCGGAACCGGTGGCTGTGGTTGGTCGGATGCAGGCTGCTGTGGTCGCCCGTAAATCGGCGGTGGAGGCGCGTTGATCGGTGGCTGTTGCGGTTGGCCGTAGAGTGGCTTTGGAGGGGTTGCAGATTCCCGTTTCTCTTTTTCTATCGCACTGGCGTCGAGTGCGCCGTAGGAGTTTCCACCCGTCTTGATCCCGAGCTTGAGGGCTGAGCTCGGGGTGTCGAGCTGC
>JAWWQA010000105.1:0-7336 GCA_033854695.1 Rubrobacteraceae bacterium | reverse complement strand
CTCTCCCCCGTCAACGCCGTCGTTCGATCCGCCAGACAGATCACCGAGAGCGACCTCTCGAGGCGCCTGCCGGTCGCCTACCCCAAAGACGAGATCGGCCGCCTAACAACCACCATAAACGATCTTCTCGGGCGCCTGGAGACCGCGTTTGTCCGCCGTGAGGAGGCACTCTCGCACCAGCGACGCTTCGCCGCCGACGCCAGCCACGAGCTTAGGACCCCTCTCACGTCCATCGCCGGCTACGCCAGGATGCTCAAAGACTGGGGTTTGGAAGAGCCAAAGACTACCCGGGAGGGCGTGGTGGCGATCCTGGAGGAGTCGGAGCGCATGAGAAAGCTCGTGGAGAGCCTCCTGACCCTGGCCCGCGGCGATGGAGATGCGCCCCTGGATCTCGCTCCTGAGGACCTGGGCGCCGTCGCCGCCGATACGGCGAAGGCAGCCCGGGCGGTAGCGGGCGGCAAGGTAGCAGTCGAATACTTACCCCCAGAGGAGCCAGTCCAGGCCTCCTTCGACCGGACACGAATCCGCCAGGTAGCTACTATCCTCCTGGACAACGCCGTAAAGTACACCCCAGAGGGGGGAACCGTTACGGTGTGCGTGGGGCGAGAGAACGGTTGGGCTCGGCTAGAGGTCTCAGACACGGGTATCGGCATACCCAAAGAGGAGCTCCCACTCGTGTTCGAACGCTTCCACCGTGCGGATCCAGCCCGCGCCGAGGTTGGCGCGGGGCTCGGCCTGAGCATAGCCCGTCAGATCGCCAGGGCCCACGGTGGTGAAGTCGAAGCGAAGAGCGAACCAAGCGAAGGATCCACCTTCATCCTGCGCATCCCTCAGAGCAGATCCGCACCCTAGCTTCAACGATCGTCAACGCTGCCGCTCGAACTGCTCTATCCCGATCCGGTGTGATGCTCGTCTGCCGCGCTGCGCACGCGGCGCGCGCACCTCTACGGGTTCTCCTCTTCCTGTGACTCTACCTTGTACAGTTCTCTGCCATCAGTTAGAGTAAGCATGGGAGATTCTTTGAGTATTGGTAGCTTGAGTTGCGTTTCGGCGAGACGAAGGAGATGGAAGTGGACGCCCAGACCACCGAACCAATCCCGCAGTCACCCGGATACCCGTTGATTGGCAACCTGCTCGACTTAAGAAGCGCGGACACTCCCTTAGAGAGCATCATGAAGCTCGCCCGCCAGTATGGCCTGATCTTTCGGGTTCAGACGCCGCAAGGCGCCAACATCATGCTGTCCGGATTCGACCTGGTAGACGAGGTGAGCGACGAGGAACGCTTCGATAAGTTCCTTAGACCAGAGCTAGGGAGCAGGACGCCGAGACGTGGATGTCAGAGTTCAAGGCCTCGCACCATTACTTGGTCGACATTTGGCCACGGAGCTAGCATACCACTGCCGGCAGTGGATCGGCCCGCGTAACCAGAGCACGACTAACATGGACATGCGGGCCGAATGCTCTCGGAGATGCACCTTAGGCCCTACTGGTCGTCCCCACCGCGAAGCTTCTACTGAGACAAGGACGATGCGCATCGGTCCCTCATCCACAAACCGTATAGCCTGCTCATGATCGCTCGAATGGCTCGCATCCTCAGGCTAGATCAGTCGGTTTACGACGAGATCGAACACCACCCGAGAGGTATAGTCCATGCCGCGATCATCGTAATGATGGTCGCCATCGCCTCCGCAATTGGTACCGTGCTTGGTGCCGCTACGGGCACCGTCGAGGACTCCAAGCTCATCTACCAGGCACTCAGTGCCTTCCTAATGCCCTTCGCCCACTGGATCGTCTGGAGCTATCTGACCTACTTGCTTGGCACGTTGGTCTTTGACGTCCGCACGACGCCCTGGAGCATGTTGCGTACCCTTGGCTACGCTGAGTCACCCCAGGTGCTCTCCATCCTGCACTTCATCCCTTACGCAGGCATAGTACTCGTCACGTTCGGACGGCTGCTCTCCATGCGGGCCGGATTCCTGGCCGTCCAGAACACCCTCGGCCTCGACAGGCGCAAGACTCTGTTGACCGTGTTGCCTACCTTTTTGTGTGCCTTCCTGCTCTTGCTGATACTTCGGGCTTTTTTGGTGATTATGGAGATTCGGACAAGCCTGTTCCACCCCTAGAGAGAGTCACGACGGCACCGCGGTGGAGTAAGCACTTGCCCTCGAGCCTCTCCAACGGGCTAGCTAAGTTACTGCTCGTGTTCCTCACGACTCGTCGAGTATTTCAGGTTTATTCAGAAGGCGCGCCGTCGCACAACCGCGATAGCACGTCCCCCGCCTCCTTTACCAGCTCAACGACGATCTCAGCTGCTCCCTGACCACCTTTGAGCATCCTGAGCCCCTGTCCGGCGAAAAGGGGCGAGTAGTCACCTTCGTTCGCGGCTTGGGACGCACCGTAGATGTCGCCCGCAGCGATACTCTGTAGCGGCCAGGCCAGGGGTTCAAGTCCGGCGCTCAGATACTCTTCGACGAAGCGGTTGCGCAAGCCTCGCGCGGGACGTCCGGTGAAGGCACGGGTGACCACGGTGTGGGTCTCGGTAGAGGCCAGCAGACGCTCCCGATATACGGGATGGGCGCCGCTCTCATCAGCTAACAAGAAGCGGGTGCCGAGCTGCGCTCCGGAGGCGCCCAGCGCCAGCGCGGCGAGGAGACCACGGCCGTCCATGATCCCACCGGCGGCTACCACCGGGGCGTCCACCGCGTCCACGACCTGCGGGACCAGTGCCATCGTTCCTATGAGCGGCACCTCGCCACCAGGGCTAAGCTCGAAGGTCGAGCGGTGCCCTCCGGCCTCAGCTCCCTGAGCGACCACGACGTCTGCTCCACCCTCGACTACGCGCACCGCCTCCTCGACAGTCGTGACCATGGACACCACCAGCATGCCCTCCGCGTGCGCCCGCTCGGTGAGGTCGCCGGGGTCTCCAAGTGCAACACCGAGCACCGGCACCCGCTCTTCGAAGACGATCTCGAGTTGTTCGGATAGCGGCGAAGGAGGCAACGTAAGATCAGTCTCTCCGTGGGGTAGGCCAAGCTCCTCCCTAAACCTGTCGAGAAAACGCTGAACAGAGACCACGTCCTTGTTGCCCGGCTCCGGGGGCGCCAGGAGGAAGTTGACCCCGAAGGGACGATCCGTCCGGGCTTTGACCGCCCGGATGTCCTCCCGTAGTCCCTCTGGCGACACTCTGGCTCCTGCCAACATCCCAAGCCCGCCGGTGTTGGAGACTTCGGAGACTAGCTCGGGCGTCGTCCACCCTCCCGCCATCGGGGCCTGGACTATCGGGTAACGGATACCCAGTAGATCACACAGTACGGTGCGGAGCGCCGCGAGCGGCGAAGACTCTTGGGACACCGGAGACCTCCTCTCCCAGATGTTGGTTTCCTTGTTGCCTCTGGGCGACTATATCCGAAGAACCAGAAGAGCGAAAGCTTTCACTCCCGGCAGAACAGCTCTCTCTATAGGCACTCCAGGATAGCGCACTTGAGGTAGCGGGTCTCGGGGATGGTGAGGATCTCGGGGTGGTCCTGGGCCTGGCCGCGCCACTCGCGCACCCGCATGGTTCGCCCGGCGTCGCCGGCTGCCGAGCGCAAGGTCTCCTCCATCATTCCTCGTGAGAAGTGATAGGAGCAGGAGCAGGTGACGAGGATGCCCCCGGGGGCAAGAAGCTTCATTGCTCGCAGGTTGATCTCCTTGTAGGCGCGTTGCGCCCTGGGGAGGTCGCGCTTAGTCTTGGCGAAGGCGGGGGGATCGAGGATCACAGCGTCGTAGCGCTCCCCTACGTCGGACCGCTCGCGCAACAGGTCAAACGCGTTGGTCTGGATGAAGGCGATGTTCGAGAGGCCGTTTAGTTCGGCGTTCTCACGGGCGGCTCGCAGCGCTGGCCCGCTTGCGTCTACAGCCTCGACGGTCTCCGCGCGGCGCGCGGCGTGTAGGGCGAAGCCGCCAGCGTAGGAGAAGACGTCGAGGACGCGACCCCGCACATAGCGGGCGGCGGCGAGGTGGTTCTCCCGCTGGTCAAGGAAGCTGCCGGTCTTCTGGCCCCCGTGCAGCCCCGCCCGGTACCGCACCGGTCCCTCGCGCATGACGACGGTCTCGGGCACCTCGCCGGAGAGGACCTCTACCTTCATAGCGAGTCCCTCTCTCCTGCGAGCCGCCGCGTCGCCACGGAGGAGGATACCGGTAGGAACGAACAAGTTTTCGAGGGCGGCGACGATCCAGGACAGGCGCCGTTCGATCGCTGCTGAGCCCACCTGGAGGACAAAGTAGTCTCCATAGCGGTCGGCGACGAGGCCAGGGACGCTGTCAGCCTCAGCGTGAAGGAGGCGGTAGGCGTCGGCGTTTATCTTCAACGATTCCCGGTAGTCCTGAGCTTTCTCGATGCGGGCGCGAAAGAAGGCTTCGCCTATCTCTTCGTCCTCGCGAGTGACGATGCGGAGCATTATTTCACTCCTCGGGTTGTAGAAGGCGTGGCCCAGGAAGTGTCCGCCCCGTTCCACTACACGCACTATATCACCCGGGGCTCCTGTGGCGTCGGCTACGTCGGAGCGGTAGATCCAGGGGTGCCCCGACCGCGCCCGCGCGGCACCCCTCTTCGTCAGTACAGCTAGCTTCGTCGCTTCTGTCGTAGCTTTCCTCATCGTCGTGTAAGCTCCTTTACTGGCGATCGAGTGATCCCTGCTAGCATTCCTCACGTATAGGTCCAATATACCTTCCTGTGCGGATGAAACGGGTGGAGAGAGGCGGGAAGTTTGGCGACGAAGCGGATAGCTATAGTCGGGGCCGGGATGGGCGGGCTCGCGGCGGCGATCCGATTAAGGCTAATGGGCTTCGATGTCGAAATCTTCGAGAAGAACGGACAGCCTGGCGGCCGGGTAGGCCGTCTGCGCGAGGATGGCTTCACCTTCGACACCGGACCAACCCTCCTCCTCATGACTGATGTATATCGTGACCTCTTCACCGCCGCCGGCAAGAACCTCGACGAGGAGGTCGAGCTGGTACATCTAGACCCGAACTACCAGGTCCACTTCGGAGACGGAGATTCGATCCGCATCTCCTCCTCGCTGCCAGCCTTGATCCCCGAGCTCGAACGCGTCGAACCGGGCGCTACTCCCCGCTTCTACCGCTTCATGCATGACGCCTGCTACAAGTACCGCCTCGGGCGCAGCGAGTTTGTCGAACGCGACTTTGAGAAAGCAGGCGACTTCTTCGGTCCGCGTAACCTCCGCCTGCTCCTGAAGACAAAGGCGGTCAACAACTACTACCGCTCGGTCTCCAAGTACTTCAAGACGGAGAAGCTCAGGCAGGCGTTCTCGTTCCAGACCATGTACCTCGGACTCTCACCCTTCGAGGCACCGGCGGTCTACGCCCTTCTGCCGTACACCGAGCTGGCCGAGGACGGTCTCTGGTTCCCCCGCGGCGGCATGTACGAGCTCGTCGAGGCCATGAGCAGGCTCGCCCACGACCTCGGGGTGAAGATCAACCTGAACACTCCCGTGCAGGAGATAGTGGTCGCGAAGGATCTGGCGCGAGCCGTGCGCGTGAACGACGAGGAGATCGAAGCCGACGCCGTGCTGGCGAATGCCGACCTGCCTTACGTATACCGCTCACTCCTGCCACGCTCTGCGGCTCATGGTGACTTCAGGTGGAAGCTCCGCAAGCGAGAGAAGCTCCTCTACACCGCCTCCGCGTTCATGCTCTACCTGGGCCTTGACAGGAAGCTTGATCAGCTGTCGCATCACAACGTCTATCTCTCGGCGCGTTACAAGGAGAACTTCGAGCAGATCTTCAACGAGCGCCGCCTCCCTGACGACCCGTCTTTCTATACCAACGTTCCTTCGCGCACGGACGAGAACGCAGCGCCTGCGGGCATGGAGGCGCTTTACGTACTCGTCCCGACGCCGCACCTGGGCGATAACGTGGACTGGGAGCGCGAGGGTGGTGCGTTCAGGGAGCGCGTCTACGACCTGCTGGAGAAGAAAGCCGGAATAGAGAACATACGCCAGCACGTCGTCCACAAGAAGGTCAAGACCCCTCTGGACTGGCTCGCCGACTACAACCTGGAAAACGGGGCAGCCTTCGGCCTCGGACACGGCATCTTCCAGGTAGGATACTTCCGACCGCCAATTGTCTCGAAGACGGTCCGAAACATGTACTTCGTCGGGGCGAGCACCCGCCCCGGGACGGGTGTGCCACTCGTTACCATCGGGGCGAAGCTCGCGGCGGAGCGCATCGGGCGAGACCTCGGGAACCCTCTCGCACTGAAGACAACCACCGGGGTTCCCTAGTGCGCCTGGACCCGATAGGCAAAGGACCTTTAGCCCGTGAGGGCTCCCTCCCGGAATGCTATGACCTGTGCCGGCAGGTGCAGAGAAGTCACAGCAGGACCTACTACTTTTCGACGAGCCTCTTTCCGAAGGAGGTCCAGCCTCACGTCCACGCTCTCTACGCTTTCATGCGTTACGCGGACGAGATCGTAGACAATCCGGGAGTAACGACCCTCGAAGAGCAGCTCGCGGGTCTCGAGGTATTCGAGGAGGATACTCTGGCGGCGGTGGCCGGGGAGGCGGTTGAAAACCCTGTTCTCAGGGCGTTCGCGAACACGGTGCTCGCATGCGGCATAGAGCCGGGCCTTATAGAGGCATTCATGAGGAGCATGAAGATGGATACTCGCGTCTTCCGCTATCCGACCTACGAGGATTTGGAGGAGTACACCTACGGGAGCGCCGCGGTCGTGGGGTTGATGATGTGCCGTGTGATCGGGGTGACGGACGAGGCGGCGAACCCGCACGCCGAGGCGTTGGGCGTGGCGATGCAGCTCACGAACTTCCTGCGAGACGTAGGGGAAGACTGGGCGCGGGGACGAGTCTACCTGCCGCTCGAAGATCTGCGGCGTTTCGGGTACGCCGAAGTGGAGCTGGAGCAGGGAGTCGTAGACAAGCGGTTCATGGAGCTGATGCGGTTCGAGATCTCGCGCGCCCGGATGCTCTACCGTGTGGCCGACGAAGGGATGCGATACATACCCCGCGGGCGCAGGTACCCTGTCGTCGTGGCGCGGCAGCTCTACGCAGCGATCCTGGGGCGAATCGAAGCACAGAGCTACGACGTCTTCTCCCGGCGGGCGGAGACCTCTCTGTCTCACAAGCTCCAGATCGCGGCGGCGTGCGCTTGGGGGAATCCCAGGGATCTCGCAGCGCGGATACGTGGGGGCAAGCCTGGGGAGATTGCAATTCCGGGGTGATCGTGTTCTAATTTCATGGCTGTCCTTCGGGTTTATCTCCTGGACGGTGCTCATCGAGAGCGGTGGAGGGACGGGCCCTTTGAAGCCGCGGCAACCGAT
>JAWWQA010000104.1:0-4746 GCA_033854695.1 Rubrobacteraceae bacterium | reverse complement strand
CAGCAGAAAGTGCATGAGCGAAGCACTAGCAGTGTGCCTCAATCGTTGCGCCACTGTACAACCGGATTCCGTATGAGACCTACGTGGATATCCCCAACCTCGTACGGAGCAAACTCGAGGAGATCGGCTACACCCGGGCCAAGTTCGGCTTCGACTACGAGACCTGCGGGGTGATGGTCACTATAGATCCACAGTCTGCCGACATTGCTCAAGGGGTTAAAGAGGACTTCGAGCAATACGGGGAGGAGGCGCTGAACGAGATCGGGGCCGGAGATCAGGGGATGATGTTCGGCTTCGCCTGCAGCGAGACCGAGGAGCTCATGCCGATGCCCATAACGCTGGCACACTCGCTGACCCGTCGGCTTAGCCAGGTGCGCAAGGAGGGCATCCTCGACTACCTGAGGCCGGACGGCAAGAGCCAGGTTACCGTGCGCTACGAGGGGCATCGCCCGGTGGCCGTTGATACGGTGCTTGTATCTGCCCAGCACAGGGACGGCGCGGAGGAGCACATAAAGGGCGACCTGATCGAAGCCGTCATCGAGCCGGTGATGCCCGAGGGGTTCTTTGACAAAGACTCCACCCAGATCCTGGTAAACCCCACCGGACGCTTCGTGGTCGGCGGGCCTCAGGGCGACGCCGGGATGACGGGGCGTAAGATCATCGTGGACACTTACGGCGGGGCGGCTCCCCACGGCGGCGGGGCCTTCTCCGGCAAGGATCCGACCAAGGTGGACCGCTCGGCCGCTTATGCGGCGCGCTTGGTGGCCAAGAACGTGGTCGCCGCGGGCCTCGCCGAGAGGTGCGTGGTACAGCTCGCCTATGCCATCGGCGTCGCTCACCCGGTGAGCGTGATGGTGGATACTTTAGGCACCGCCAATGTGGACCCCGGGCTGATCAACTCCATGGTGCAGGAGCACTTCGACCTGCGCCCCGGTGCGATTATCCGCGACCTCGACCTGCAACGCCCGATCTACACCAACACCGCTGCCTACGGGCACTTCGGTCGCCGGGAGCCGGGCTTCACCTGGGAGGAGACCTCCCACGCCGAGGAGCTGCGCCGCGAGGCTGGCCTGTAGCCCGATTGCCCGAGAGCTTTTTGTCCGGATGCCCTTCGGTCACAGAGGTGATCGGAAACGCACGTCCGGTGCTCAACGGCGCGTGGCTTGACTATCGCCCTCCAGGCCACCCCAGTGCTCGCCGAAGACCCCGCACATGCCGTGGCGGCACCGGCGGAAGCTCAGCCAGATCGGCAGCCCCGTCTCCAGCAGTCGCTCGATCGTCTCGTAGGTCGTCGAGGGGCGCACCAGCGAGAGCGTCTCGACGAGGATGAGGTCGGGCGACTCCTCCTCGAACATACGGGCCAGAAGACGGATCGTCTCCTGGCCTTCTGGTGTGTCGATGTCGCCGCTCAGGCTGAACGCTACGGCGCACTCGTCGGCGCGCTTGGCATCGGATGTGCCTGGCGCGCGAGCCCGATTCCGCGTCGCGCGACATCCATCCAGTGAACGGGGCCCATAGCTTCCCAGAGTTCGGAACTGTCGCGCAGCGCGTTGGGCAGTCCCCAGGTGTTCGTGGAGATGACGTCGCAGCCAACCTCCACGTAGCGGCGGTGCACCGAGAGCACGTAGTCCGGACTGCTCACCAGCGCGTCCGTCCCCCACAGCCGTTCGTCCGCCGAGCGGTTGACCGAGAGCCGGGAGGGCTCGGTCGCCGTGCCGCCGTCGAGCATCACGTCGCGGACCGAACCGATCTTCCGCTCGACGACCTCGAACCTGCCGGTACTACGCTCCATTTGGCACCCCCTGCTTACCTGCCCCACTTTCTGAGGGATTCACCGTAGGGTGCCAACTCACGAGCTACCCCGGAGATGGCCCTCTCTGAAGAGCGCACAAGCCGGATGGGCTCCTCTCTGAATACCGGTGAGTAGGATGCTCTAGTCTTGAGTATCTCGCTTCCTCTCCGGTCATCACCAAGTCTACTGCGGGAGTTAGTGCTGTCCTTTAGGTACCCTCCTCCCAGGAGGCGAGGTAGCGGGCCTGTTCGGGGGTGAGCTGCTCGAGCTCGATCCCCATCGCCTCGAGCTTCAGGGTGGCGATCTCGCGGTCCACCTCTTTGGGCAGCGGGTGAACCTCGTGGGGGAGCTTGCCCTTGTTCTGCACCAGGAACTCAGAAGCCAATGCCTGGTTCGCGAACGACATGTCCATGACGGCGCTGGGGTGACCCTCGGCGGCTGCCAGGTTGATCAAGCGTCCCTGCCCGAGCAGGTTGATCTCGCGCCCGTCCTCGAGGATGTACTGGTCGACGAACGCGCGGGGTTGGCGCTTCTCGACGCTCATCTCCTCCAAAGCGGGGATGTCGATCTCGACGTCGAAGTGCCCGCTGTTGGCGACGACGCAACCGTCCTTCATCACGGCGAAGTCATCGCCATCGATCACGTCGCGGTTACCGGTCGCCGACACGATGAAATGAGCTACTTTAGCGGCCTCGACCATCGGCATTACGCGGAAGCCATCCATCGCCGCCTCGAGCGCCCTAACAGGATCGACCTCGGTGACGATCACGTTTGCCCCCAACCCCCGGGCGCGCTCGGCGATGCTGCGTGAGCAGTAGCCGTAGCCGCCGACGGCGAACGTCTTGCCGGCCAAGAGGATGTTGGTCGCCCGAATGATGCCGTCTATGGTGCTCTGGCCGGTGCCGTAGCGGTTGTCGAAGAGGTGCTTGGTGTCGGAGTCGTTCACGGCTATAACCGGGAAGTTGAGCACGCCCTCGTTGGCCATCGCCTTGAGGCGGATGACGCCGGTGGTCGTCTCCTCGGTCGAGCCGAGCATGTTCTCGATCAGGTCGGACCGCTGCTTGAGGACGCCAGTTACCAGGTCTGCGCCGTCGTCCATGGTTATTTCTGGGTTGTGGTCGAGCGCAGATTGGAGGTGGCTGTAGAAGGTGTCGTTGTCTTCGCCCTTGATCGCGTAGACTGGGATGTTCTCGTGAGCCACCAACGATGCGGCCACATCATCCTGCGTCGAGAGCGGGTTGGAGGCGCACACTACTACACTACTACGTCGGCCCCGCCGGCCGCCAGGGTGCGCGCCAGGCTGGCGGTCTCAGAGGTGACGTGGAGGCAGGCCGAGCTACGGAGCCCGTCGAGCGGACGCTCCTTCTCGAAGCGTTCACGGATCAGACGTAGAACCGGCATCTCCTTCTCGGCCCACTCGATGTGCTTGCGGCCTTCATCGGCCAGGTCGATATCCTTTACGTCGTAGCTCTGTATCATCGTGCCCTCCTTCGTGTGTTTCTTACAGCGTCCGTCGATCAGCTTACCGTGTTGCCGACTCCTCGGCGAGCGCATCGACCTCCGGGGACGACCCGAACGCGCTAGCGTAGCGTTCGGCGAACTCGCCTGGCGTGAAGCTATGTTCCTGGGGGCTGCCCTGCTCGACGACGTAGGCTCCCACCAAAGCCGCCACACGCCCGGTGATCTCCAGAGGGAAATCGCGCGCCAGCCCGAACACCAGCCCCGCAATGTAGGCATCCCCGGCGCCGGTTGGATCAACCACCTCCGCGATTGGCGCAACCGGGATCTCCACCTCCTGACCGTCCTCGTTGTCATAGATCGTCGAGCCATCCTCGCCACGGGTGACGACCGTGAGCGGGGTACTCCAGATCAAGTCCTCCTCGCTTTTGCCCGTCTTTTGGGCCATCATGCTGAACTCGTAGTCGTTGCCGATCAAGTAGCTCGCGCCCTCCAGGCCGGCCAGAATCTGCTCCCCCTCCATCTGGGGCGTTTGCTTGCCGGGGTCGAAGAGGAAAGGCACGCCCAAGCCACGGCACTCCTCAGCGTATCCTGTCATCGCCTCGGGGTCGGTCGGCGAGATCACCACGAGGTTGTCGGCGCCCAGGCCCAGCTCTTCGAGCGAGATCTCCTTATCGCGTGCCATCGCACCGGGGTAGAACGCTACGATCTGGTTGTGCGCCTCGTCGGTGTTGATGAAGGCGGAGGCCGTGAAGTCGTCCTCGATCTCGACGATGCCGGAGGTGTCGATGCCCTGGCGCTCCATCCACTCCCGGTACTCGCCGAAGTCTCCCCCTGCGCTCGCGACCACCAGCGGCCGCTCGCCGAGCAACGCCAAAGAGTATGCGATGTTGCCCGCCACGCCCCCGCGCATCCGCTGCATAGAGTCCACCATAAAGCTCACGCTCAGCACGTGGGCCTTATCCTGCAGGACGTGGTCTTTGAAATCGCCGGGAAAGTTCATGATGTAGTCGTATGCCAGCGAGCCAGTAACGACGATTCTCACAATAAAAACTCCTTCGTCTCCGCGATCTCTGCCGGCTTATACAATGAAGTCCGGCTCATCCCCAATCCAAACAATTAATATAGCAAAGCTCTGCCCAGATTAATACAGCAAAATTCCGTAACTGTTGTAGTGAAGCGTGCTCCTCGATAGGAGGAGCGCCCGGTCGTTCACCTGGCCTACATGGCATCCGCCGCCGCACTTCCACGTCCGCTACGCAGGACAGGAGGCGGGTGTGGCTATGGCGACGGGTCAGCTTGTCGGAGACGAGCCTACGTGGTAAGGCTGTTCAGTCACGGCTCGACACCGTGACTACGCAGGCGGTGGGCTCCGGTCCCAGATGTCCACCAGCATTCTCGACGAGCCCGACCCACACCCCTGGTCCCGTCGCCTCTTGCATCGTTGCCTCCTTCCTCCCGACACCATCTCAGCTGCCTCGGCCAGATCTCGGGCC
>JAWWQA010000103.1:0-7553 GCA_033854695.1 Rubrobacteraceae bacterium | reverse complement strand
GGCTTGACCCGGTTTACCACCAGAACCCCGTCGGCCTCCGCCGCCTCCCGGGCAGCGTAGACCGGCAACCCCTTGAGAGGCGCTTCGGTCTCCCCCATCTGTACCACCTCGTCCGAGCAGAGGACCGGGGCGCCGACCTTCTCTTCCGTCACGCCCAGGGAACGTAGCAGGTCCTGCTGTCCCTCTGCCGTCCCTCGCCCGTGGCTCCCCATCGACGCGAAGAGAAACGGCTCGTGGCCTTTCTCTTTCAACGTTTCGACCGCGGCACGATATACCTCGACGGCGTCGCTCACTCCCCGGCTCCCGGCCGTGATACCAACACGCGAACCCGGCTCCAGCGCGTACGAGTCGAGGAGGCGCTCGACTTCATTCCAAACTTCTCCGAAGAGGTCGTCCACCACGGGCGCATCGAAGTGTTGCCTAACCTTGACCAGCCGTATCTCATCTTCCATATCTATACCTTCCTAAGAGCGACGGGCTCGCCCTCTTTGGCTGCCCGCGCGCACCTCCAGCGCCCACCGCTCCTCTTCGTGCTCACCGCGAAATGCACTCTCGATCTTCACTCTTCAGACTCTTCGCATTCTCCCATCCGTCTACCCGAGCCGCTTACCACAGCGCCCCCACCTCGCTCTCTTTGTGCCACTAAGATGCCAGTAGAGGCTAAGAAACTAGCCTCTAACCGACCGCTCGAGTGCACTTTACATAACACTATGTCTCTGCGCCGCCGAGCGCGAGCACACTGTATTTACTGGCTTACTGAATTATAGTTTTGAAGCATTAGACTTCTCCTTTCCTTTCGTTAATAACTATTAGAGACTTTGGACAACCCGCCGATGGTGCGAAGAAAATAAGGAGGGGGAACGTTGAAGAAGTTGATGTTGTTGGCCGCGTTGTTGGCGATGATGCTCGTGACTGCCATAGCACAGGTTATCCAGCCACCCGAGCAATCGGTCGAGAGCGGAGACTCCAGCCAGACGATGACAGTGACCGGCGGGGGATAACTCCAATGCGTGCCAGGGCATACAGGGTATCTCCAACACTGGTAACGCGGTGAACAATCCGAACATCCTGCAGTACTTTGTCCCTAGTGAGGTCGAGGTTGATGACAGCGGCAACTTCGAGATAAGCCCCTCGTCTACGACTACGTGCACGCAGCAGGTCAACCAGGCTGCGAGCGCGAGATGGCCTCACAATGAGTACTGAGTAGCAGGAGGCTGCGAAGGGAGATGATATGCCAGAGAAGGTGGGCTTCGTAGGATTGGGGATAATGGGCAAACCGATGGCCCGCAACCTGATGGAAGCGGGCTACGACCTCGTGGTCTACAACCGGAGCCGGGAAAAGGTCGATGAGCTGGTAGCCGAGGAAGCTGAAGGAGCCGGAAGCCCAAAGGAGGTTGCCGAGAGCTGCGATGTGGTCTTCACCATGCTTCCGGGTCCGCCCGAGGTGCGTGAGGTAGTAGCCGGAGAGGACGGGCTCTTGCAAGGGGCCGGAGAAGGGTCGCTACTCGTGGACATGAGTACCAGCTCCCCGGTCCTGGCTCGGGAGCTGGCCCGAACCGCGTGGGAGAAAGGGGTCGGGATGCTCGATGCACCGGTCAGCGGAGGAGACGTCGGGGCTATAGAGGGGACACTTTCGATCATGGCCGGAGGCAGCGAGGAGGACTTTGGACGAGCAAAGCCCCTCTTCGACGTTATGGGAAAGACGGTCGTGCATGTCGGGGAGAGCGGTACCGGCCAGACCGTGAAGGCATGCAACCAGATCGTGGTAGCCCTCACCATCGAAGCCGTCTCCGAGGCTCTCGTTTTGGGGTCGAAAGCTGGCGTGGACCCGGCGAAGGTGATCGAGGTGCTCTCCGAGGGGATGGCAGGCAACAGTGTCATGGAGGTCAAGGCGGAAAAGTTCCTCTCGCACGACTTCGAGCCGGGCGGCAAGGTTGAGTTCCACCACAAAGACCTCGGTATAGCCCTCGAGGCGAGTAGAGAGTATGGGGTGCCCCTGCCCATCACAGCAATCGTGGACCAGATGTTCGAGGCTCTGATAGCTAAGGGGCGAAGCGGGTGGGACCACTCTGCCCTGCTGACGCTCCTCGAAGAATGGGCCGGACATGAGATCGAGTAGCTCCGTCCACCGCGGGTTGCACTAACACCAGGAAGAGCGAACCGAGCTGTACCTCTGGTCTCTAAACCTCCTGCCTACCGGATGGGCGGCACCTTCAGTTAGAAAGCACGGAACCCTAACTCTGGTCGTTCTGTGCTTTGGCACTACTCGCAGGGATACTTGCTTCAGGATAGCCACTAAGGGTAAATCTGTTCCCCTGGCCAAGCTTGTCGGATGATGCGCCAGGCATTGCTCTGTACCATATTCGCGGACAAAAAGGTTTGCAGCCAGGAGGCATGTTTTGGCTCATCAAGGCGAGATCTTAGAGCGCCCGAGACACAGCGAGTGGATTGTGTTCTTCCGAAAGGCGCGAAAGCCGAATGACCAGCCGCTCCGGTGGACCCAAGACTTTGTCGATCTCCGAGCTGCCACTTTGTCCGAGCATGTCCATCTACGTCTCGAAGAGCGCTACGGGAAGGAAGATACGGCGCGATGCCCGAGCACCTAGAGCTCATAATCTTCGGTTTGCTCGTTGCCGTGGCAGGCTTCGTATTGCTCTCACATATCCTTAGGGTACCGTATCCCATCTTTCTAGTTGTCGGAGGGTTGGCCTTAAGCCTTGTCCCCGGCCTACCCTCGATCGAGTTACCACCGGACTTGGTCTTGCTGATCTTCCTCCCACCGCTACTCTACTCAGCGGCCTTTTTCTCCTCGCCATACGACCTCAAGGCGAACCTGGCACCGATAGCGCTACTGTCTATCGGCCTCGTGCTACTTACGAGCGTCACCGTGGCCGTGGTGGCGCATATAGCCATTGGCCTCTCATGGCCCGCGGCTTTCGTTCTCGGCGTGGTCGTCTCGCCGACCGATCCTGTGGCATTCATGGCTATCGCTGAACGTCTCGGCATGCCGCGCCGGATCCTGACGATCCTCGAAGGCGAGAGCCTCATCAACGATGGGACAGCGCTGGTCTTGTACCGTGCGGCCGTGGCAGCCGTCGTGACGGGGAGTTTCTCGATCCTTGAATCGGGAGTGTCATTCGTGCTCAGCTCGATCGGCGGAGCGGTAATCGGCTTATCTGTAGGCTGGGTGATCTCGCGCGTGCGGGCGCGAGTCGAGGACCCGCTCGTCGAGACCACCATCGCACTTTTCACGGGTTACGCGGCCTACATTCCGGCCGAAGAAGTCGGCGCGTCGGGTGTGCTGGCCGTGGTCGCTGCGGCTCTCTACCTCGGCTTGCGATCACCCCTGATGACCTCACCGCGCAATCGCCTGCAGGTGTTCGACGTGCTTGAGGTGATGGATTTCTTGTTGAACTCGCTCCTATTCATCCTCGTCGGGTTGCAGCTCTCCAACATCTTTAGTGAGTTTTCCAATGAGTCTCCGGTGAAGCTGGTCCTGTATGCCGCGCTCGTGAGCCTCACAGTGATCGGCACACGCTTGCTGTGGACCTTTCCAATGACTTACCTTCCACATCTTCTTAGTCGGCGCCTGCACGAACGCTATCCTTATCCTCCCTGGCAAGAAGTCACAATCATCGCGTACACGGGTATGCGAGGGGCCGTCTCGCTAGCAGCTGCGCTCTCTCTTCCCTTTACGACGGAGAGCGGAACACCGTTTCCGAGCGTAACAATCTTAGAACCGTTTCCCGCAAGGGATTTGATCATCTTCCTCACCTTCTGCGTGATCATGGTCACCCTGGTGTTGCAGGGTTTGAGCCTGCCGTTCATCATCCGCCGTCTGGGCCTGGAGCACGTGGGCGAGGAGGAGCGCGAGGAGACCGAGGCACGGCTACGGGCGGCGGAGGCGGCACTCGAGAAGATCGAGGAGCTTGAAGGCGAAGAATGGGTGCGCAATGACACCGCTGAGCGGATGCGCGACCTCTACGATTATCGCCGTCGCCGTTTTGCCACCCGCTCTACCGGTCAGCCCGAAAATGGCGAGACAGACGACTACGAAGAACGCACCGAGGCGTATCGGCATTTCAGGCGAGAGCTTCTAGGCGCGGAGCGGGCAGCACTGCTCCGGCTAAGAAGCGAGGGTCACATCAGCGACGGGGTGCGACGCCGCGTTGAGCGCGACCTTGACCTCGAAGAGACACGCCTTGATCTCTAATTCCCTGCCACGAAAGAAAGCAAAGATGTCTATCCGTAGCCCTCGCAGCTCCGCGAGCAATCACACTGGCCGGTGAAATTCTCCGGTGCAAAGAGCGCCGAGAGCAACGGCGATCCGAGCTGCGAGACGTGCGTTGTTGCGAATGATCCGCTTGTTGACCTCCAAGCTCTCTCCTACCGTCTCTTCACGGAAGCATTCGAGCAGGAAGGGAGTTACATCCTTACCACGCACCTTCCGGCGCTCCAGTGCCTCCAGCCCTGCCCGGAGCGCTCGGTCGTGAAGGACAGGGTCGAGCTGCTCTCCTTCAGGCAGGGGGTTGGCGATCACGAGCCCGCACCGCTTGGGGCCAAGCTTTTCGAGAGCAAGAATCACCCGCGCTGCCTCCTCCTCATCCTTCACAGCCCAGTCCAAAGGGGAGCCGGAGTCGGTGAGATAGAAGCCCGGGAAGCGCATAGTGCGGAAGCCGACCACCGGCACGCCTAAAGTTTCAAGCTGTTCGAGCGTCGCCGGTACATCCAGTATCGACTTGACGCCTGAGCAGACGACGGCCACCGGAGTCCGGCCGAGCGTCGTCAAGTCGGCCGAGACATCCCACGACTCGCGCGCTTCCCTATGCACCCCGCCCAGGCCTCCGGTGGCGAAGAGCTTTATCCCGGCTCTAGCCGCGAGATGAGCGGTCGCCGCGACGGTCGTGCCCCCATGACAACCTTTGACGGCAGCTAACGCAAGGTCCCGCACCGAGAGCTTCCGTATCCCCTCTACGGTCGCTATCAGCTTCAGCTCTGCAGCCTCAAGGCCAATCTTTGGCATCCCGCCGATCACCCCTATTGTGGCCGGCACAGCCCCTTCGCTGCGGACGAGATCCTCGGCCTCGCGAGCCAGCTCCAGGTTGTCGGGACGGGGTAGGCCATGTGAGATCAGCGTAGACTCCAGAGCCACCACGGGAGCCGCCCGTTCCAGAGCCCTGGCAACCTCGTCGCCGAGCTTGACGCTCACATTTGAGCTCCCCTTCCTGCGATGTTGTGCTTCCTCACTACTTCAGCTTACGCAAGAGTATGGTGTATCCTGCCTGCTCCCCCTATCATGCCACGCTCTCCACACAGCCCGGCTCGTTGTTCGAGGGGTTGTTGACCCTCCGGCTCACCGGGTAGGCCTCCATGCCGTTGGTCGGGTACGGAGCCAGGAGGGGCAGCAGTTGGTCCGGTTCCCGGAGGGTGGAGTCCAGCCACAGCTCGTAGTCCTCTTGAGGCAAGATGACCGGCATTCTGTGGTGTATCTCGCTCACAAGATCGTTTGCGTCTGTGGTGAGAATAGTGCAAGACTGGATCTCGCCGCCTCCATGCCTGTCCCAGCTCTCCCAGAGCCCGGCGAAGGCGAAGGGCCGCCCGTCCTTCATTCGAAAGTAATATGGCTGCTTGCCGCCGTTCTCCTTCCGCCACTCGTAGAAACCGTTCGCCGGTATCAGGCAACGGCGTTCCTTGAACGCTCGTCTAAAAGAGGGTTTCTCCGCGACCGTCTCGCTCCTGGCGTTAATCATCCGGGAGCCAATCTCAGGATCATCGGCCCAGGAAGGGATCAAACCCCACCTCAGCATCTCCAACCGGCGCCCCCCATTACTCGCCACGACCGCAGGCACCTCCTGCGTCGGCGCTATATTGTAGCTCGACTGCAAGTCCGGCAATGGCCCGGCGAGACCGAACTCTTCGGCCAGCTTATCGACTGATGTAGAAAGCGTGTACCTGCCACACATCCTCAAACCTCCTAATACCCTGCATACCACGGAACCGTCCTTGAGATTGTACGCCGTGAGTCATCACCTACCATCCCCCAGAAAGACATAAAGGAAGATAAGGTGTACAAAGAAGGCGAACAAACTTACGCGGCGGGACTTCGAGCCGGTTGGTAGTTGTTCTGGCCGTGATCTTCGATGTGCAACGCTGGCTAAGGGGGCAAAGGTGAGCCGGAGAGAACTCCTGGAGCGCAGAGCGCTCACTATGCTCGGGTGTCTGCTCTGCCTCGTGCTTGGAGCGCTTCTCACGAGCTGCGGTGGACGCCAAGGAGCCGGGGATGAAGGGGCCGGCAACGTCCAAACCGCTGCGGCACAGCCGGCCAAGGAAGCCTCGGTCGCGGAGACTCCCGCGTCGAATGCTGCTAGAGAGGCGGCAGCAAGTATCGACGAGGCTTCTATCCGTACGGAACTCTCTCAACTTACGGGGGCTTCCCCCGCCCCGCTCTCAAGCGGTGAGGTCACCATCGCCGAGCGCGGGAGCGAGGACGGAAGGAAA
This sequence comes from Rubrobacteraceae bacterium, assembly GCA_033854695.1. Lineage (GTDB taxonomy): Bacteria > Actinomycetota > Rubrobacteria > Rubrobacterales > Rubrobacteraceae > Rubrobacter_F. Next base: position 1,055 of record JAWWQA010000103.1, on the reverse strand, counting down.
GCAGCCGCCCAATACATGAAAGAGTCTTTTGAAGCTATGGGAATTCCCGCGCGAATAATCGAATTTCCCCTAGACAACAGGCATGGGTACAACGTGGAGGCGACTTTAGAGGGAACAGAGGGCAAGAAGCACCTGTGGGTAACCGCGCACCTCGATTCCGTCTACAACGCCGGGGCGAGCGACGACGCTAGCGGGCTGGCTTCGATCCTGGAGACCGCGAAGACGCTAAAGCAGATCAAACCAGGGCACACCGTTCACTTCGTGGCTTACGACCTGGAGGAGATCGGCCTATACGGAAGCTCCCGCTACGTGGACAGTGTAGTGGGCGATATCCGCAAGCAGGAAGGCGAAAAGGCGATTATCGGTGACATCCACACCGATATGATCGGCTACGATGAAGGCGGATTCAAAGCAGTAATGGGGTCCTGTAACCAGGCTGGTCCCCTCGATGATGCCGTCCTACACGCCTTACAGACGATCGACTCGCCGATCAAACTCACCGACGACTGCCTGGCTCGCTCCGATCACCAGAACTTCTGGGATGCAGGCTATCCCGCGCTCGTAATGACCGACGGCACGAAGTACGACGCCTACCCCTGGTACCACAAGACCGGCGACACAATAGACAAGCTGAATATCCCCTACCTGCACTCCATGATACAGCTGACCGCGGCCTCGGCCGCCTTACTCGTCGTCCCGGAGAACTAAAGTAACAAATAGAATTTCCAGGCTATCGCAAACTGGCGTATAACGCCAGATCGAAAAGCAATGCGGATCGCCCCTGTGAGAGCAGGCCGGAGCAATCCTACGCTCGTGCTCTCTGGCCTTCGTCGCCGTCAGTCATAGAGCATGGTTCTTACAGGCCATCCTTGCGATAGCCCTTCCTGCATGGAAAATCCGAAAAAAATACTCTTCGCATGACTTTTGTTCTTGACTCGTACAAAAGTCACGTATATTATGTCACATAGCTGCTCGTCCCTTGTTGGAAGGACGCGCAGAGGGAAAGGAGAGAGGCGTATATGGGGTTCTGGTCTTTTCTGTTGTTGGTCTTGGGA
>JAWWQA010000102.1:0-7821 GCA_033854695.1 Rubrobacteraceae bacterium | reverse complement strand
TCCATCACCCCGCGCGGAACCGGCACGAGCCTCGCCGGGCAGGCCACCGCCCCCGGTCTCACCCTCGATACCTCCCTGATGCAGCGGGTTTTCGAGATAGACCTGGAGAACAGGCGCTGCTCAGTGGAGCCAGGCGTGATACAGGGGGAGCTCAACGAACTGGTCGAGCCGCATGGCCTCGTCTTCGGTGCTGACACCTCGACCTCAGACGTGGCGACGCTGGGCGGCATGGTCGGCAACAACTCGGCCGGAATGCGCTCGCTCGTCTATGGGACTACGGCAGACCAGATTCTCTCCTTACGCTGCTTGCTCGCGACCGGTGAGACCGTCGAGGTCAAACCGCTCCCTAGAGACGAGGCCGAACGACGTGCCAGGGGAAAAGGGCCCGAAGCCAGGGTGTTGAAGAACGCTCTGGAGGTGGGGGAGCGGTACGCGAGCGAGATAAAGCGCCGCTACCCAGACCTGATCCGGCGTGTCTCCGGCTATGGACTGGACGCACTCCTAGACCCGGAGATCGTGGACCTGACCCGGCTCGTCTGTGGCTCCGAAGGGACCCTGGCCATCGTGACCCGCGCGGAGTTTCGGCTACAGCATCTCCCCCCGCAGCGCGCTCTGGCCTCCTTCGAGTTCGACTCTCTGGCCGCATCGGCGCGGGCGACGGTCGCGCTTCTCGAGGAGAAGCCATCGGCGATCGAGCTGCTTGACGACGTGGCGATAGGCCGCGCCCGGGGCACGCCTGCCTACAAAGGGTCTACCGCCTTTATACAGAACAATCCCAAGGCCGTTTTGATCGTAGAGTGGAGCGGGACCCAAGAAGAGCTGGACGAACGCTTCTCGAAGCTGGACGAGCTGGCCGAGCAAGTCGGGGCTCAAAAGGTAGTGCCGCTCCGAACGAAAGACGAGATGGCCCAGACGGTCAAGCTCCGCAAGTCCATTCTGCCGCTTCTGCTCGGTACGGCCGAGAAGGAGAAGCCGGTTGCCTTCGTCGAAGACGCGGCGGTGCCACCCGACCGTCTCGAAGAGTTCATCGTCCGCTTCGAGGAGATCGTTGAGAAGAACGACACCTGGGCCTGCTTCTACGGGCACGCCAGCGTCGGAACTTTGCACGTTCGTCCGGCGCTGGACACCTCTGACCCCGAGGGGGTCGCGAGGATGCGTAGGATCGCTGAGGAGGTGGCTGATCTGGTCGATGAGCTTGGTGGTTCTATCTCCGGCGAGCACGGCGACGGTCTCTCGCGCTCCGAGTTTCTCGAGCGGATGTACGGGCCGGAGCTTCTCCGGGCTTTCGCCGAGGTCAAGAAGGCGTGGGACCCCGCGGGGATGTTGAACCCAGGTGTGATCGTGGACCCTCCGCCGATGGACCGGCAGCTCCGCATCGGACCGGGCCGTAGACGCCTCCCGCTGGGGACTAACCTGGACTTCTCGGACCAGGGCGGGTTCGCCGCCGCCGTCGAGCTGTGCAACGGGTCGGGCTTCTGCCGCAAGAAGAACACAGGCACGATGTGTCCCTCGTTCATGGTCACCCTTGACGAACAGGACTCGACCCGCGCGCGGGCGAACATGCTCCGCTCTGTCCTCGAGGGCACCCTCCCGCCCGAGGAGCTGACCGGCGAGAAGATGAAGGAGGTCATGGACCTCTGTGTCGGCTGCAAGGCGTGCAAGAGCGAATGCCCATCCCAGGTGGATGTCGCCAGCATGAAGACCGAGGTTCTCTCCCAGATGGGCCAGAAGCATGGCTTCAGCGTGCGCCAGAAGATCACCGGCCACATCCGTACCCAGCTCGCCCTCGCCGCCCTCACCCCGTCCCTCTTCAACGCTGTCTCGAGCACACGCCTCGCTCGCCGCGCCGCTGCCCTCATAGGAATAGACCCGCGCCGCACTTTGCCGAAGGTGGTGAAGAAGACCTTCTCGAAGCGCTTCCCGAGCCTGCCGCAAGGAGCAGGACCGGCGGAGGTGGCGCTCTTCAACGACACCTGGAATGAGTACCAGTGGCCGGAGATCGGGACCGGGGCGGTCCGTCTCTTCGCCGCCGCTGGGGCCCGCGTTCATTTGCCCAAGGTTGTCTGCTGCGGCCGCCCGATGCTCTCCGAGGGGCTCGTGGACGCCGCCCGCGAGAACGCCAGGCGCAACCTCGACCTCCTCACGCCACTCGTCGAACGCGGGATACCACTCGTCGGCCTGGAGCCGAGCTGCATTCTCACACTGCGTGACGACTACGCAAAGCTCCTACCTAATGACGAGCGGGTGAAGAAGCTTGCCGAAGCCACCCGGCTCTTCGAGGAGGCTCTGCTGGAGCTAGATGCTGAGTTGCCCTTGCGGAGTGGCTCGCCGGTCCTGTTGCACGGCCACTGCCACCAGAAGGCATTGGTCGGAACAGGACCTACTGAGAAGGCGCTTGCGCTAGCTCCCGGCACGGAGGTAACGGTCGTGGACTCCGGCTGTTGCGGGATGGCCGGGCTCTTTGGCTACGAGAAAGGACACTACGAAGTCTCGATGAAGATGGGGGAGAGGAGGCTCTTCCCGGCGGTGCGGGAGGCGAACGAGAGCGTCGTAATAGCTCCCGGAACCTCTTGCCGCGAGCAGATCTCCGGCGGCACCGGCCGTCGCGCCCAGCACCCGGCCGTGTATCTGGCCTCTCGCCTCGACGGGCGTGCTTAGTTGGCGGATACGGGGGCGAACCTGTGGTTCGCGTATAGCGGGGAGAAGCTGCTCGTGGAGAAGGAAGATCCTACCAGCGTACCGCAGGTGGCCTCTCTGGAGAGCCTGGGGCTGCGTGTGTTGTTTCAGCGAGAGATAGGGACGCTGAACGGGCAGCGGTGCCAGGCTGCGGAGCTCGAGCCCGGTACAGAGGCACCCGAGGGGATGGTGTTTCGGGAACTGCGCAGTTTGTGGGACGCCGACGAGGCTTTTTTTAGGACGGCGGGACGGGCGAAGCAGATCGTCGAGTGGAACCAGACGCACCGATTCTGCGGACGGTGCGGTACCGAGACAGTACTCAGTGCAACTGAACTGGCCAAGGAGTGCCCGCGGTGCGGTATGCAATTCTATCCGCGCTTGAGCCCGGCAGTGATCGTGCTCGTAAGGCGTGGTGATGAAGTCCTCCTGGCCCGCTCGCCGAGCTTCCCATCCGGGATGTACAGTGTGCTGGCCGGCTTCGTCGAGCCGGGTGAGTCCATCGAAGAAACCATAGAGCGCGAGTTGCGCGAGGAGGTTGGGGTCGAAGTTTCGAACGTGCGGTACTTCGGGAGCCAGCCCTGGCCGTTCCCGAACTCGCTCATGATAGGTTTCACCGCCGATTATGCAGGCGGCGAGCTTCGGACTGACCCGGAGGAGATCGAGGACGGAGGCTGGTACACGGTAGACGACCTTCCGATGCTACCGCCCAAAGCCAGCATCGCACGGGCCATGATAGAGAACTTCGTCGCCCAATATGACCGTGACCGAAGGAATCCCGAGGCACCGAAGTAGGGAGAGCGAGGGACAGCGCTGCGCCAGGCGAGGGTCGGTCTTGCGCAACCTGCGGCACAGTGAACCGGTAGATAGTGGCCGGTCGCTGCCCTTCGTATAATCCTAGCGAACGTCGAGGAGGTTCTATAGATGGGTCGCCAACGCATAGAGCCGGGTCCAGGGCAGGAGTCGGTCTGGGATTACCCACGCCCGCCGCGTCTCGAAGACTCGGAGAAGCACGTAAAGGTAGTCTTCGGTGGGGTTACGCTGGCTTATACGACGCGTGCCAAGCGCGTTCTGGAGACTAGCCACCCGCCGGTCTACTATGTCCCGCCGGAGGATGTCCGGATGGAGCATCTGGTGCTCGCGAAGGGGACCTCTTTCTGTGAGTGGAAGGGTGCGGCGCGTTACTACGACGTCGAAACGGACGAGCGAAGAGAGCCCCTGGCCGCCTGGTTCTACCCGAACCCGGTTCCTGCCTACGCGAGGCTCAAAGATTACGTAGCCTTTTACCCTTCCTTGATGGACGCGTGTTGGGTCGATGGGGAGAAGGTGGAGGCGCAGGCGGGAGACTTTTACGGCGGTTGGATCACCTCTGACATCGTTGGTCCGTTCAAGGGCGGTCCCGGTACCTGGGGCTGGTAGCGGGTGAACTCTTTAGCCGATCTTCGCAAGGAGTACACACGTGCCGGTCTCCGTGAAGCTGACGCGAACCGGGATCCCATGGAACAGTTCCGCAAGTGGTTCGACAAGACGCTGGCCGCAGACCTCCACGAACCGAACGCCATGACCCTCGCCACCGCGACACCCGATGGCAGGCCTTCCGCTCGAGTCGTGCTCCTCAAGGGCTTCGACGAGAGTGGCTTCGTCTTCTACACCAACTACGAGGGGCGCAAGAGCAGGGAACTCGAAGAGAATCCGTACTGCGCGCTCGTCTTCTACTGGGGTGAGCTGGAGCGGCAAGTGAGGATAGAGGGACGGGCTTTTCGCGTTTCTGGGGAGGAGTCCGACTCATACTATCGGGGCCGGCCTCAAGGGAGCAAGCTCGGGGCCTGGGCCTCCGAGCAGAGCCGCCCTGTCGAGGATCGCAGAACTCTAGAGAAGCGGCTGCGGGAGTTGGAAACCCAATATGAAGGCCGTGAGGTTCCGCGCCCGCCCTTCTGGGGTGGCTACCGGGTCGAGCCAGAGGAGATCGAGTTCTGGCAGGGCCGCGAGAACCGCCTGCACGATCGTTTGCTCTACCGTCGCTCGGAGAGCGGCTGGGATATGCTGCGTCTCCAACCCTAGCGTCGCGAGTTACCGGAGCGGACGCTACCTATCTGCTGCTAAGATGATGTAGCAGATCTTTTGGGAATCGTGGGGAAGGAGACGCTTTGAAGCTGGTTTCGTATTCGACCGTTGGCGGGGCGCCGCACTTAGGCTACATCGAGGACGGTGAGATCAGGCCGCTCGGTGGGGCCACGTTGCTGGAGTACATTGAACACGGACGCAGTGCCGACCGGCAACCGGGTGGTGAGGTCGTAGCGCTCGAAGAGGCGCGGTTGCACGCTCCGATAACCCGTCCTCAGAAGATCATAGCCATCGGCTTGAACTATGAGGACCACGCCGCGGAGACGGGTGGCGAGGCGCCCGAGAAGCCCATCGTCTTCGCCAAGTACCCGAACACCATCATCGGGCCCGGTGAGGCCATTCGCATCCCGCCCATCACCCAGCAGGCGGACTACGAGGCCGAGCTGGCGGTCGTGATCGGACGTCCGGCGAAGAACGTCTCCGAATCCGAGGCGCTAGATTATGTCTTCGGCTACACCAACTGCAACGACGTGTCTTCGCGGGACCTGCAGTTCTCCGAGGGCGGGCAGTGGACGAGGAGCAAGTCTATAGATACCTTCGCGCCCATCGGCCCGTATATCGCGACCCGCGAGGAGGTGCCCGATCCCCAGAACCTCTCCATTCGCTGCGTGCTCAACGGGAAGACCATGCAGGACAGCACGACCGCGAATATGATCTTTCCTGTCGCCGAGCTGGTCTCGTTCCTCTCCACGGGTATGACCCTGATGCCTGGGGACCTCATCCTGACCGGCACCCCGGCCGGGGTGGGCTTCGTCCGCGACCCCAAGGTTTTCCTGAAGCCCGGGGACGAGGTGACCATCGAGATCGAGGGCCTTGGCTCCCTGACGAACCCCGTCGAAGCCGGGTAGCGTCGTGAACCTGCTAGCAGGGTTAACCAACATTGTTCCGGAGGACCAGATCCTCACCGAGGGGGAAGAACTCGAACGTCACGGCAGGGCCTTCTTTACCTACCACGCTCCTCACCGTCCGGACGCCGTGGTCTTCCCGAAGAGTCGTGACGAGGTTGTGGAGATCCTGCGGTTTGCCAACGAGCGCGGCATTCCCGTGGTTCCCTTCGGACAAGGGAGCAGTCTAGAGGGGCACACGATCCCAAAGGAGGGAGGCATCAGCCTGGACACGAGGCTGATGAACGAGATCCTGGACGTTCGCCCCGAAGACTTCGTCGCCAGAGTCGAGCCGGGCGTTACACATGGCAAGCTGAACGTTCGCCTCGAGGAGCACGGCCTCTTCTTCCCGGTCGACCCCGGGTGGGACGCTTCTTTGGGTGGTATGGCTGCCACCAACGCTAGCGGCACCAACGCCGTACGCTACGGGGCGATGCGGGATCAGGTCCTGGGCCTGGAGGTCGTGCTCGCCGACGGAACGGTGATGCGTACCGGCGGAATGGCGATGAAGTCGTCGGCCGGATACAACCTCACCGGGCTCTTCGTCGGTTCGGAGGGCACCTTAGGCGTGTTCACGGAGATCATACTCCGCCTGTACCCTACCCCTGAGTACATCCTCGCCGCGAGGGCCGTGTTTTGGGACATAGAAGCGGCGGGGAGGGCGGCAGTAGCCATAATCCGCTCAGGCATGCAAATAGGGCGCGTAGAGCTGGTGGATGCACGCACGGTCGAGGCGGTGAACGCATACAAGGGTACGGACTACGCCGTCTCCCCGACCCTCTTCCTGGAGTTCAGCGGCAGCGAGGCGAGCGTGGAAGAGGACATCGAGAAGGCACACGCTATCGCCGAGACCGAGGGCTGTTCTACCTTCGAGTTCGAGAGCGACGAGGCCGGAAGGGAGAGGCTATGGGAGGCCCGGCACGAGGCCGGCCTCGCGGTAAAGGACCTCCATCCGGACAAGAGGCCGATGACTACTGACGTGTGTGTCCCCGTCTCCGACCTGCCCGAGGCGCTCCGGGAAGCGCGCAAGACTATCGAAGCTCACGGTCTCGACGGAGCGATCCTGGGGCACGTCGGCGACGGCAACTACCACGCCGTCTTCCCGGTGGACCCGGAGGACGAGGAGGATCTGGCGCGTGCCGAGGAGGTAAACGCCGAGATCGTAGACTACGCTCTCGCGCGCGGCGGCACTTCGACAGGTGAGCACGGCATCGGTTCCGGCAAGACCGGGCACCTCGAAAAGGAGCACGGTGACTCCCTGCCGTTCATGCGGAAGATAAAGAAGCTCGCCGACCCAAACGGCATTTTGAATCCCGGCAAGATCTTTACCGACGACGAGCGCAGGGTGCGGAAGGAGTCATACTGAGGGTGATCAGCTGTCGCAAGAGTCCACTGACCTTGAGCTAGCAGGCGGATTGTGGGCCTCGGTCAGCTTTCGAGCTCATCGAGCCCCGACATGTCTTCGTCGACGATATCATAACTGTATAGTTGCAGTGCACAACCTTCTGCGTGATGTCGAGGATCGGGGGTGTAGGTATGGGGACTAAATCGAGTTATGCTAAAGTTTGCACATTGATTCGGGGATAGCTAGAGCAGGAGGAGGCGCATCAGATTGGATACGAAGAAGACGGCAAAGGACCGCTGGGAAGAGGCTTACGCCAAGCAGGACGAGCGGGACGTTGAGTTCTCTACTATGTCTGGCGTGCCGATAAAGCCGCTGTATACGCCGGATGACGTTGAGGGAGATTTCGAGGAGAAGATCGGGTACCCTGGTGAGTATCCCTACACTCGCGGGGTCTATCCGAACATGTATCGCGGCAGGCTCTGGACCATTCGCCAGTTCGCCGGCTTCGGCTCCGCTGCGGAGACCAACAAGCGGTTCAAGTACCTGATCGACCACGGCCAGAACGGCCTCTCAGTCGCGTTCGACATGCCGACGCTTATGGGTCTCGACTCGGACTCGCCTCTATCTTTGGGCGAGGTCGGGACCGAGGGGGTAGCGGTAGACTCACTGGAGGACATGGAGCGGTTATTCGAGGGGATCTCGATGGACGAGATCACCACCTCCATGACCATCAATGCCCCCGCGCACGTGCTGCTCGCAATGTACATCGTCGCCGCCGAGAAAAAGGACATCCCG
>JAWWQA010000101.1:0-10520 GCA_033854695.1 Rubrobacteraceae bacterium | reverse complement strand
CTCGTATCCCGCGTCCCGCACGGCCTGCTCGATCTTACTCAGTTCTGCCTCGCCACCTTCGTAGGAGACTGCCAGAAGCTCCTTCGCCGGGTCCACGGCGACGCACTCCACGAACCCGAGACGCGTGACCGCCTTCTCCAGGCGCTCGGACTCCCCGGTCTCCGCGAGGCCACGAACCACCAGCGTTACGTCAGGCATGTTCCTCCCTTCGGTCGGAAGCTTTCAGCTATCAGCCCTCAGCTGTCAGCTTTTTCTGTTTGTGGCTGTTCCCCGTTCGCCCGCGCCGCGGTGTTTAGATTGTAGGTCTTTTTCACCGTCTAGTTATCTCCTCCCGGTGTGCCAACAACCAACGTTTAGCTGACTGCTGACAGCTTTCCTACTCTCCGGGCTGTTCTCGAGGCCGGACTCTGAGGGTCAGCTCGGTCTTGCCGCGTCTCACGCGCAGCTCTGTGTCGCGTTCTATCACCGACTCGTCTAGAAGGTTCAAAAGGTCGTCGGTGGAGCGCACTGGTTTCTCGCCGAAGCCAACGATCACATCCCCCTGGCGCACGCCTGCTATCTCCGCCGGGCCGTTCGATGCCAGGCTCTCGACCTGCGCGCCGCTCAGGGAGCCGCCGCGTGCCTGGCGACTCTGCACCATTACTCCGAGAAAGGCCCGCCGGACACGCCCTTCGGTCACGAGCGCGAAGACCACACGCCTGAAGGCCGCCGAGACCGGCACCGCGAAGCCTATTCCCTGGGCGCCGCCGATGATCGCCGTGTTGATGCCCACGACCCTACCCTGTGTGTCCGCCAGAGGACCTCCCGAGTTGCCTGGGTTAATAGCCGCGTCTGTCTGAATAACGTTCTCGATCAGACGCCCGTCCTGGCCACGTAAGGAGCGCCCGAGCGCGCTCACCACCCCGGCCGTCACGGTGCGCTGAAACCCCAGAGGGCTCCCTATCGCCACGACCAGTTGCCCCACGACGAGGTTCCGTGCCTCCCCCAGGGGGGCCACCACCGGCTCTCTCTCCGGCTCGAAGCGCACCACCGCAAGGTCGCTCGAGGGATCATCCCCCAGAACCTCGGCGTCGGCGGATGCCTCGTCGGTGAGCGTCACCTTAAGGTTGCCTCCGGCCTTGCGCAGACCCCGCACGACGTGGCTGTTGGTGACGGCTGTGGCACTTCTCCCGTCCGAGCCGAGGATCACCCCGCTCCCGGCGCCGCGTCCCGACCCGGTTCCCACGGAGATTACCGCAGGCCCCAGTCGCTCGGTGACATCGCGGACGGCTCGGGAATAAGCGTCGAGTTCGTCGGGCTCCAGGCGTGAACTTGCGGACAGGTTTTCAAAGATCTCCATGCGTTGTTTTTACCGCATCTCGCAAGAAACGGCACCCGGAAGAATGACCAGGTTGCGATGCCGGCGGCACGAGCAGAAGATGGGAGGATTTCGAAGAGTACGAGGGCGAAAGCAAGCCCCATCGCTAATATAATCCTGGCGTATGGCCCGAGCCCTCGATAAAGCGCGACTCTCGGCTGCGGTGTTGGCCGCCAGGGCGGCGCAGCTAGCGAGCCGGACGCTGAAGAGGGGCGGGGGTACCACGTTCCCGGGGGTGGTAGCTCGCAGAGTAGATCCTGAGGTACTCACGAAGCTCTCGCGTGGGCTCGCGCGTGGATCCGTGGCGATTACGGGCACGAACGGAAAAACCACCACGACCCGGATGGTCTCCAAGATTCTCCAGACCTCTGGCGTCAAAGCGGTGAACAACTCGACGGGCGCGAACCTCGTCACCGGCGTGACCGCCGCCCTGGTCTCAGACACATCCCTATTTGGAAAGCCCTCCTCAGAGGTGGGGCTCTTTGAGGTGGATGAGGCGAGCGTGCCGAAGGTCGCGGCCGAGGCGGAGCTCGTCCTCCTCGCGGTCTTGAACCTGTTCCGCGACCAGCTCGACCGCTACGGGGAGCTGGCCTACACTGCCAAGGTCATCGCCTCGGCCTTCCCTGACCTGCCTCCGAGCGGAACCGCCGTACTCAACGCTGACGACCCGCTGGTCGCGAGCCTGGGTCGCGTTGCCAGGAACCCCGTGTTTTTCGGGGTAGACGAGCCTTCCTTCGACACCGGCGTCCTCCAGCACATCGCCGACTCAAAGGATTGCCCGATCTGCGGAACTCCGCTACGGTACGACGCGGTGTACTTCGGGCACGTGGGGACGTACCGGTGCCCCAACTGCTCCTTCGCTCGTCCCGAGCCTATTTACAGGGCGACGCGCGTCCGGATGGACGGGCCCAAAGGGACGAACTTCCTTCTCACCACACCTGCTGGGGGGATAGGGGTCAGGATAGGGTTGCCGGGGCTCTACAACGTCTACAACGCCGTGGCGGCGGCGGCGGTGGCGGGGGAGATGGGGGTCCGGCTCGAGGAGATAGCACGGGGCCTCAAGGCGTTCAGCGGGGCGTTTGGGCGAGTCGAGAAGGTGCGGGCGGGGGACAAAGAGGTCTTTCTGCTCCTCATCAAGAACCCGGTGGGGTTCAACGAGATACTGCGCACCTTCGTCGCGGGCCCCGCTGATGAGGCCGGAGCAACGAACGCCAGGCACGTTCTCATCGCCATAAACGACAACCACGCCGATGGGCGAGACGTCTCCTGGCTCTGGGATGTCGACTTCGAGATGCTGGCGAAGGCGCGGGCCGCTCCGGCAGCGTTCTACGTCAGCGGCATTCGGGCGCAGGACATGGCCGTGCGCCTCAAGTACGCGGAGCTTCCGGTGCGCGGTGTGATCCCCGACCGCAAAGAGGCCCTGCTGAAAGCCCTCGACGCCACTCCTTCGGGCGAGATGCTCTATGTTCTGCCAACCTACACGGCGATGTTGGAGCTCCGGCAAGTCTTGAGCGACCTCGGGTACACCCACCCCTTCTGGGAGGAAAAATGAAGCTTATGGGCGCCCTCCTCTAAGCAGGAGCTTTAGTCAATATGTCGGCTGCCTTTTGTTACAGATTGGAGCCTCTTCTCTGGGACCCGGGCATAGAGAGTAATCTAGCCACCACACAGTTTCGTTAAAGAGCGCGGAAGTAAGCGAGTAGGTTCGAGGTCGAAGCAAACCGTTTCGCTCACGGTCGAGGATCTGCCCTCTCCCGATGAGTTCTCCAATCGTTGGGGAGCCAGGGATGTGGATCCGTTGCCCGCCCTACCGTCCGAGGCTAGCGTACGCCGCTATCCGCGGCTATCCGGATCCAGCTACTGCCCGTGGGGAACTCGAACTCGTCGAGCGACTTGGGCTTCATCTCGATGCTGTATCCCGGAACCGCCGGTGGCATGTAGCGCCCGTTTCTGACGTTCACGGGGTCGAGGAAGTGCTCGTGGAGGTGGTCGACGTACTCCAGGATGCGGTTTTCGAGGGAAGCGCTAACGCAGACGTAGTCGAAGATCGAGAGGTGCTGAACATACTCGCAAAGGCCGACGCCGCCGGCGTGAGGGCAGACCGGGACACCGAACTTCCTGGCCATCAGCAGGACGGAGAGGACTTCGTTGACGCCGCCCAGGCGGCACGAGTCTATCTGGCAGAAGCTGATAGCGTCCGCCTGGAGGAACTGCTTGAAGACGATACGGTTCTGGCAGTGCTCTCCCGTGGCGACGCCGATGGGGGAGACGGCCCTTGCTATCGTTGTGTGGCCGAGGACGTCGTCGGGGCTCGTGGGCTCTTCTATCCACCATGGGTCAAACTCTTTGAGGCGCTCCATGTTCTCTATGGCCTGGCCGACGTCCCAGACCTGGTTGGCGTCCATCATGAGCTTTCGGTTTGGCCCGATCTCTTCTCTGATGAGCGCCGCACGGCGCGCGTCGTCTTCGATGTTCGAGCCTACCTTCATCTTGAAGTGGGTCCAGCCCGCCTCGATCGCCTCGCGGCACAATCGCCTGAGCTTCTCATCCGTGTATCCGAGCCAGCCGGTTGAAGTCGTGTAGGCGGGGAAGCCGTCTCGCAGCATCTCCTCTTCCCGTTCGGCCTTCGTAGGCTCGTTCTCGCGCAGTATCTCCAGAGCCTCGTCCGGGGTTATGGCGTCGGTGATGTAGCGGAAGTCTATACACGAGACTAGCTCCTCTGGGCTCATGTCTACGAGGAGCTTCCAGAGGGGCTTGCCCTCGGCCTTTGCGTAGAGGTCCCACACGGCATTGACGACGGCGGCGGTGGCTAGGTGGATCACACCCTTCTCCGGTCCTACCCACCTGACCTGGCTGTCGCCGGTGATCCTGTGCCAGAAGGCGCCCATGTTCCGGGTGAACGACTCCAAAGTTTCTCCGATAACAAGCGGGGCGAGCGCCTCGATCGCGGCGACGCACAGCTCATTGCCCCGGCCGATGGTAAACGTGAGACCGTGACCTTCGAGATCCGTGTCGGTCTTCAGGACCACGTAGGCCGCGGAGTAGTCGGGGTTCTGGTTCATCGCGTCCGAACCGTCGAGGTTTTCAGAGGTGGGGAAGCGTATATCGCGGGCAATGACGTCGGTGATGGTTACGGACATGGCATACCCTCCTTCCGGGTTGTTTGCTGCCTTAGCGGGCGGTCATCCCGCCATCGACGACCATGACCGCTCCTATCACGGAGGCTGCTTCGTCCGAAGCCAGGTACGCGGCCATCGCGGCGATCTCTTCGGGCGAGACGAACTGGCCATGGGGTTGGCGGGCCTGCATCTGGGCGCGCGCTTCTTTGGGGTCGTCGTAGCCGGCGGTGATGCGGGAGATCCAAGGCGTATCAACCGTGCCGGGCGCAATGCAGTTGATACGCACCCCCTCTTTGACGTGGTCTATGGCAGCCGCCCGCGTGAGTGAGAGGATGCCGCCCTTCGCGGCGCTGTGGGCTGCCCGGTCCTTCACGCCTATCAGGGCGGCGACCGAGGAGATGTTTACGATCGACCCGCCACCCGAATCCCTTATGGCAGGGATGGCGTACTTTATGCCGAAGAAGGTGCCTTTGAAACACACGTTCAGCACCGTGTCCCAGTCCTCTTCTGTGGTCTCCGGCGTGGTCGCGGCTACCCCTACGCCTGCGTTGTTGACCATGACGTCGAGACCGCCCCATTCCTCGAGTGTGCGTTGCACTAGCGCCTCGACCTCTGGCTCTTGAGTAACGTCGGTCTGGTGGACCAGCGAGTCCCCTTCGAGCTCGGCGGCGACCTTCTTCGCGCTCTCTTCGTCCACGTCGGAGATCACGAGTCGCGCGCCTTCTCCGGCGAGCCTCAGGGCGATGGCTCGTCCGATCCCCGCGCCCGCGCCGGTGACGATGGCGCGCCTGTTCTCCAGGCGCCTCAAGAGCTCTCTCCCCACATCATGCTGCTCTCCGTTCCCCGGATCTTGACGGCCCGTATAATAGCGTCGCGGCGGGGACCGCGAAAGCGCACCTGGGTGGAAGCCGGGGCTCATAGGATAAGGAGCGTTATGAAGATAACGGACGTCAGGACCGCCGTGGTCGAGGCGAACTACGACTGGACCTTTATCCGCGTCTACACCGACGAGGATATAACCGGCCTCGGGGAGAGCTTCCTCGCGCCGGGCCTGACCGCCATAATTCGGGACCTCAAGCCCCTGCTCGTCGGTGAGGACCCGCGCAACGTGGACAAGCTGTGGTCTATGATGCGCTGGGCGTCGTCCGGGGCAGGTTCTATGGGAGGCGTCGTCTACAACGCCATCTCCGGCATTGAGGCAGCACTCTGGGATGTTGTGGGCAAGCATTACGGCGCCCCGATCTACGCCCTCCTGGGCGGCAAGTACCGTAACAGCGTCCGCATCTACGCTGACTGCCACGCCGGTGAGGCTCTGGAGTCCCTGGACTCCGTCATGCTCGCGCGTACCCCTAAGTGGATGCCCGAAGAGGACACCGTGTCGGCCTCGTCCGAGGTCAACCAGCCGGTCCACGGCCGGGCCTACGGGGAGGCCGAGGCCGACGAGGTCTTCACCCCCGAGATGTATGCGCACAAGGCCCGCGAGGTCGTGGAGAACATGGGATTCACCGCCATCAAGTTCGACCTCGACGTCCCAAACCCCTACACCCTGGGCACTCACTCGGGAACCCTCACCCACGCAGAGGTGAAGTTTATGGTCTCGCTCGTGGAGGCCGTGCGTGAGGCGGTCGGGGACACGGTGGAGATCTCCTTCGATCTGCACTGGCGCTACAATGTCTCCGACGCCCAGCGTCTGGCCTATGAGCTAGAGCCTTACGGTCTGATGTGGCTCGAAGACCCGGTGCCGCCAGAGAACATCGAGGCCATGCGCCGGGTCACCCAGAGTACCAAGACCCCCATCGCCAGCGGTGAGAACTACTACATGCGCTTTGGCTTCAGAGAGTCTTTAGAGAAGGGTGCTTTGGACATCATCGCCCCTGACCTGCAGAAAGTCGGCGGTTTGTTGGAAGGGCGCAAGATCTGCGACATGGCCGACACCCACTACGTTGCGGTCGCACCCCATTGCATAGCCAGCCCGGTAGGCACCATCGCCTCTGCTCACGTCGCCGCCGCCGTCCCGAACTTCCTCGCTCTGGAATGGCACGGGATGAGCGTGCCGTTCTGGGAGGAGATGGTCACGGGCTTCGACGGCCCGGTGATACAGGATGGCTACATAAAGGTGCCGGAGGCACCAGGTCTCGGGGTGGAACTAAACGAGGAGGTGGCACGCGAGTACGCTCTGGAGGGCGAGCCCTTCTTTGAAGCATAGGGATAAGACAACGGGGGTGCTCAGGACAAAAGCCAATCAGGTTTGCGCAGACCGGCCATCAGCTTCGCGAGTCGGCTAATGACGCTCTGCTCTGGTGCAGGCAGCTCGAAAATCCTGGAAGATATTAGCGGATAGGGACAAGACGGAGGAGTATTCCTTCGATGAGCTAGCCTGTGAGCTGACCGGCGCGCGATATCCAGAGGGCGGGTACTGAAACTCGTGCAAGTTCCCATTTTGGGCGGCGCATTACGTTTGCTGAGGTTGCCGGATCAGGCCGAGGCAATGTAGAAATGGAAAGACCGTGAAGTCACAACCTCCGAAACCAGATAGCTATCAAAAGAAGCGGAGCTCCGGAGAAGCTAGGATCCCAGCCCTTTTCTCGGGTCTGCTAATGCCGCGTGCACCACGTGCCTCCATATGTGCTGTCCTGGCCCGTCAACATGTACCATTCTGCCTGGTCATAAACCTTGCACACTGCCTTTGCCTGGGCCGGAATGGCGCCAGTCGCCATTATCGCCACCATAAGCGCAGCTACCGTGAGCATCAGTATGAAGCGTCTCATTACGGTTACTCCTTTCTTTCTCCCGCTCCTCTTCTAGAGCGAGTAGCTTCGAGTTGCAGGAGCAGTATCGGCTACTGGGGACGAAAAGTAGTCAACCGTTGGTATAAGTTTTCTATCAACCGATCGGTTGATAGTCGTAACCAAATAGCACTTCCTTATCTTCTTTATAGTGGCCGCCGTTGCTTCTAGTAGCCCTAGCGAAGGCATCAAGATATTGCACATTGCCCCGAACTCACCCTATCCGCTGCGTGCGGGATACTCTACGTCTCCGACTCAAGGTGCTTATCGATAGCTTTGAGGACCGCTGCAGCCCATCTCAGACTCTCTATGCTTACGTAATCTACGCTCATCCTCACCAAGTCGAGGTCGGAGCCCTGTAGGACCCCGGCCCTTTGCGCAGGATTTGTTGGCCTTCTAATCAGTATCGCGCTCCTCGCGCTGCTCTTGCGGTGTGATGACGAACAGGTAAGAGATTAGTTCGAGAAGCCTCTTGAGTTCCTCTCGGAGGTTGAGAACCAGCGTGCAGATGACCCTCTCCGTCGCGATGGTGAGCAGATGCACGTCCATGAACAGCTCGAAGACCCACTTCTTCGCGCTAGGCCGACGGGTAGGCTTGCCCTTTTGGTCGGGCACGCTCTCGTTATGCTCGGCGAGGGTCTGGCGGATACGGTACTCCAGCGCCGCATAAACCAGAGCAGGCACACTCATTACCATCAACGGTGCCATGACGCGCTCTACCCGTTTGAGATAGAGCGTGTATGCCAGGAACATGGGGTCCTTGAGGAGGCGAAGCGAAATCTTAGGGCTCAAGTGGACGGACGTTGGCCTCGATACCGGAACCTTATCGGTGCAACGATCTCTAGACACCAGCGGCACGTTCAACCCGCCCAAGCGCAACAAATATCTCTTTCTCAAAGGCTCGGTTGCCTTGGTTTATCAGCTCCCTAGCGGCAGACACGCTTAGGTTCGTCTTCTTGACTTATCTTGACTTATATGCGGGTGTAATGCCGAAAACTGTCCGGCCCGATCATCTCGTAGTACTCAATATCGGTCCCCTGCTCATCCCTACCACCGGTGAACTGTAGACCCCGAAACTTGTGCGAATTGTTCCTGCTGATTTTCCCCAAACAGGGAACGATTATCTGCTGAGTGATCTGGTTTTCAGACAAGGGACTAGAAAAGGGGAAGGTAAAAAGTATCTGCTGAATCTGGTGCGGCGACATCATAATGTTGACCCTCTCTGAGAATCACTCTCCCACACTACTGTCGCTGCTTACTGCTGCCAAAGGGTTTTACCGATTCAACTGAGACTACAGAGACTGTTTCAAAACTCACCCAAGGTGGTTAATTGTGAGACGTAGATTTGAGATAGGTTTTGAGACAAATGCTCGTGCAGAAGTCCCGACGTTTCGGAGCTAGAAAGCAGTGGCTCAAAACGGTTGTTTCTGAGACAACTGAGAAGGTTTCCTGGGGCTCCGCCGCCCCGGCCACGGCCCGGAGGTTCAGGCAGCTGTTGCGTGGATTCGCCACCGCTGGTCGACATTACGTTAAATCCACCTTGCGGATTTATGAGCTCGTTTCCGCGTCCCACAAGTCGGCTCAGGCCGTTGTAGCCCCCGGCCAGCTCCAGCCCATCCCCATCGGGTAGCAAGGGGTCGACCAGCGCTCGGCACAGCGCCCCGGGTCGGTGCAGCAAGATGCTAAGCAGATCTCGGTGCTTCATCCACCCTGCCCTAACGCGAAGAGGATGCAAATAAGGGTCAGCAGCGCTGTAATCAATACCGTGAAGACGGTTGTGTAGGTGTGACGCATGTCCTTCAAACCATACCGAACCGCTCGGTATGGACTCTCCTGTTGGGTACCCCGAGGTGGACTAGGGCATCCTCCGTGGCATCCATCATCGAGTCGGAGCCGCAGATGAAGTATTGCAGGCGCTGGTACCGCTCGGGCAGATGCCTCGCAAGCACTGCCGCTTCGATACGGCCTTCGTCGCCCTCCCACCCCTCAGGCGGACGGCTAAGGACGTGCATCACCTCTAGGTTGAGCCTACTCTTGAGCTCCTCGATCTCCTCGCGAAAAGCAACGCCCTCCCACTCACGGTTACCGAAGAATAGGTAACAAGGCCTGGGGTCACTCCGGTCGGCCATCGTGCGGAGCATGCTCATCAGCGGCGTTATACCGACTCCGGTGCCGATGAATACGAGGCCCGGTCCGTAGTGGCGGTCTATGGTGAACGCGCCATGCGGACCGTCCAGGTAGACGGTGGCACCGGGCTTGAGGTAGCCTACCTTTTGGGTGAAGTCGCCAGCGGCCTTGATACTCAGAGCCACCCGCTCGGTCTTCTCGGCGCTTGAGGAGATCGAGAACGGATGCCGGGTGATCGTAAAGGGGGATTTGTCGACCGTGATCCAGGCGAACTGCCCCGGCTCGAAGGAGAAGCCGTCGAATCTGCGGGCGCGAAGCCTCGAGGGCTTGAGTACTATGGTGCAGATGTTGCCCCGCTCTGGGATCACGTCTTGGATGCGCCACGCTTTGGTGCGGAGCTCCAATGGCCTGACGACGCGCACCCACAATGTCAGGCCTACAAACACGGCCGACATCCAGAGCCACAGCGCTATCTCTAGGGGCTCGTTCACGTAGTAGCCGACCAAAAGTACGTGCGTGAGAGCGGCGGCTATGACCACGAAGGCGAGCACGCCATGCGTTAGATGCCAGAGCTCGTAGCTAATGCGTAGCTTCGTCCTCCATATGGAAAGAGCTACCAAGACAAGCAGCGCCACCGTTGAGGTAACCGCCATCTTCGCACGCAATGGTGCTGTAGTCAGATCTAAGAGTGCGAGGTACCGAGTATCAGCTATGAATAGGAGCAACGGGTGAGCCAGGATGAAGAGGAGGCTTGTGTAGGCTATCTGGCGGTGGTACTGCAGCAAGACGTCTATACCGAAGGGCGCTGCGACCGACTGGAAACGGGCGGCGGCGACTAACTGCAGGCCCATCAGGGACAGGCCCACGAAGCCCAATGCGACGGAGAAGTTGATGAGAAACCCCCTCCCCGGCTCCATCCCCGACCAGGCCAGGACGAGTGGGGCGATGGTCACCGCCAGGTACAAGAAGACCAGAAACGTGGCTTGAACCACCCGCCCCGCAGCTTTACGTCGGCTGTCCCGCGAGTTGGGCGAGCGCGGTGCGGTTTTGTTTCGCGCTCTACCGGTACGATCTTGTTTCTTTCGAAATTCGACTCGCGGTTCGGCAAGCTTCGTATGATTACCTCCCAAA
>JAWWQA010000100.1:0-6008 GCA_033854695.1 Rubrobacteraceae bacterium | reverse complement strand
GGATGCCTTCTAGCATTCTGTCCTCGAACTGCTCGATCAGGCCGCCGCTCATCTTGGTAGGGAACCAGCCGGGAGCGATAGCGTTGACGTTTATGCCGTGTCTCGCCCAGCTCGTAGCGAGGTCCCTGGTCATTGAAATCACGGCACCCTTGCTGGAGTTGTAGCCGATGGTCTGCATGTAGTCGGGGTCGCCGCCGACGATCCCGGCCACCGAGGAGATGTTGATGATACGCCCGCCTTCGCCGCGTTCGATCATGCGTCGCCCCACAGTCTGGGCCATGAGGAAAGTACCCCGCACGTTGACCCGCACCACCAGGTCGAACTTCTCGAGCGGCATCTCCTCCGCCGGAGCCCCCCAGGTCGCCCCGCTGTTGTTGACGAGGATATCTATCGCTCCGAAGGCTTCTTCCGTCTCGGCGACCACTTTCTCCACGTCTTCGGGGTCGGTCACGTCGCAGGCGAGGGCGAGCGCCTTGCCGCCACGTCCTTCTATCTCCGCCTTCACCTCCTCGAGCGCCTCTTTCTTACGGGAGCAGAGGACGACGTTCGCCCCAGCATCGCAGAGGGCCTCGGCCATGTACTGCCCCAGGCCACGGCCCCCACCGGTAACGATGGCCGTCTTGCCATCCAGGCGGAACAGGTCGAGTGCGTTCGTCTGTGCGTTAGCTTCAGTGTCCATAGGATCTCCTCTCTAACCCGAGTACTGTGGGGATGCAGACGTCGTACTAGCTTTGGCCTTCTCCTCGTCGGTGAGCACGCGTCTCAAGAGCTTGCTGACGGTGCTTTTGGGCAGCTCGTCGCGGAACTCGACTGTCTTGGGAGCCTTGTAGGGCGCGAGACGCTCTTTGCAGAAGGCTAAGATCTCCTCCTCCGTCACCCCGCTCTCCGGCTTACAGACCACGAACGCCTTGACCGTCTCGCCCCGATACTCGTCAAGAACACCGATGGCAACCGCTTCCGCGACTTCTTTGTGTTCGAAGAGGACCTCCTCTATCTCGCGCGGGTATACGTTGTAGCCGCCCGCGACGATCATGTCCTTCTTGCGGTCAACGATGTAGAAGTAACCATCTTCGTCCATACGCGCTACGTCGCCGGTGTGGAGCCAGCCATCCTTCAAGGTCTCGGCCGTCTCCTCGGGCATGTTCCAGTAGCCCTTCATGACCTGCGGCCCCTTGATGATGAGCTCGCCGGACTCCCCAATCGGCATCTCCTCGCTTCCGGTCTCCACGTCCACGATCCGTGCATCGGTGCTTGGGATCGGCACACCTATGCTCCCCTCGCGTCCTTGACCCATGAAGGGGGGGTTGAAGTGTGTTACCGGCGACGCTTCGGAGAGCCCATAGCCCTCGAACACAGGACGTCCCGTCTTCTTCTCGAACGCCCGCCGTACGTTGATCGGCATCGCCGCCCCGCCGGAGTTGTATATCCGAACCTTGCCAAAACCGTGCTCTTTAAGATCCACCCCCGAGCTGTTGAGCGCCATGTACATCGTCGGCACCCCGCTGAACATCACCGGCTCATGCTCCTTAACCAGCTTCAGAACCTCATCTACGTCGAAGCGAGGCAAAAGAAGCTGGTTCAAACCCTGGCGGATGCCAAAGAGCATCACACAAGTCAGGCCGAAGATGTGAAACATCGGCAAGACGCCCATTACGCCCTGGTTGTTGGAGAAGGACGCTGGGTCATCCACGAACAAGTCGAGGGCCTGCTGCACGTTCGCGATTAGGTTGCGGTGCGTGAGCATCGCGCCCTTGGAGACCCCAGTAGTACCGCCCGTGTACTGGAGCACCGCTACGTCCTCGGGTGGATCTATTTCTACCCTGGGCGCCGGGTCCGCGTCCTCTGCAACGAACCTGCCGAAGCTCGTGTGCCCCGCACCCAGACCCTCGGGCTCGTCCTTCAAGTCTACGACGATGACGTTCTTCAGCGGGGTCCGTTCGATCACGGTCTTTACACGCGGATACACATTCGAGTAGACGACGATGGTTTCGGCGTTTGAGTCTTTGAGGATGTGTTCGATCTCGCGCTCCACATACATCGGGTTGAGCTGCGTAACTATCGCCCCGAGCCTGACGCTGGCGAAGAAGCTCACAACGTACTGAGGACAGTTCGGGAGCATAAGCGCTATCCTGTCGCCCTTCTTCACGCCGCAGGCGGCGAGCGAAGCGGCCATCTTTTCGGAGAGAGCCTCGAGGCGGGTGAAGTCGAACGTAGCGCCGTAGAACGTTATGACCGTTTTGTCGCGGTGTTCCTCCACCGAAGAGCGAAAAAAGTCCGTCAAGGAACCCTCGTAAACCTCCGTCTCCGGCGAGGCCCGTCCCTCGTAGACGCGAACCCAGGGCTTCTCCGTGCGGAACATCGTACTCCTCCTAACCTGGCCTTTCCCGCTCCTTACTATACCCGGATCACACGATTGGGTTGCCCTGCTTCTCGAAGATCCTGAACGCTCCGGTCCCAATGGCTACCAGGTTCCCCTCCTCATCATAGACCCGCCCCTCGGCGGTCGCCGTCCGGCGCGTCCTGTGCAAGACCTCGCTCCGGCACGTGATGCGCCCCTTCCTGACCGCCCCCAAGAAATGCACGTTCATCTGCGTCGTCGCCGTACGGAGGCCCACCAGGGAGGAAACCGAGAGCCCCATCGCGTTGTCTATGAGAGAGGTGTAGACACCGCCGTGCAGTGTCCCGTTACCGTTGAAATGCATCTCCTCAACGTCTATATAAACGACCGCCCGCCCAGGATCTACCTCCTCGATCCTGGCCTTGATGTAGGTGGAGAACGTGACCTCCTCATCGAAGTACGAGACCAGCCGGTCAAGCTGCTCCCGGTTCAACGCTCCATCGCCACCGTCAGTCATGCTTCCTCCTCGGTAATTGCTTGCTCCGCTAACTGTACCCGAAGGACCCAAATGGTACCTTCATCACCTTCCCTCGAACCGCGGCTCGCGTTTCTCGAGGAAGGCCGACGTACCCTCGCGCTTATCCTCGGTGTTGAAGAGCACGGCCTGAGCTAGCGTCTCTATTACAAGGCCGGTTTTCTGGTCCGTCTCGAAGCCGGTCTGTATAGCCAGCTTGGCGAGCCGCACGGCGAGCGGGCCTCTGGCAAGGATCGTCGCCGCCGTAGCCCGTACCTTATCCGTCAAAGTTTCATTCTCGTCCGCTATCTGCGTGACGAGACCGATCCGGTAGGCTTCTTCGGCGTCTATTATGGTGCCGGTCAGGATCATCTCGGTGGCCTTGCCCTTGCCGACGAGCCTACTGAGACGCTGCGTACCACCGGCGCCGGGGATTATGGAGAGCGTCACCTCCGGTAACCCGAATTGGGCGTTTTGGGAGGCGAGCCGTATGTCGCAGGCCATCGCAAGTTCGCAGCCACCACCCAGCGCGAAGCCGTTCACGGCGGCGATGGTCGGTTTCTCGAAGGCCTCTATCTCGTCGTAGACGTCCAGCATGACCGAGGTGAGAGCGTCGAGCGCGGTCTTCTCCCTGAGCTCGCCAATATCCGCCCCGGCGGCGAACGACTTCTCCCCCGCCCCCGTGAACACCACGACGCCGACCTCCCGATCGTGCCGGAACTCGGCGAGCGCCTGCCTCAGATCGCCGAGGACTTGAGTATTCAGGGCGTTGCGGACGTCGGGGCGGTTTATGGTGATCCTGCCGATACCCTCTTCGACCTCTGTCAGGATCGTCTCGTACTCGGACACGGGATTCTTCCTTTCCCTAGAGAACTATCTCGCTGCTCTCGTTGTACTCGTAGATGCTGCGGCCGGATTTCTTGCCGGGGTGCCCGGCGACGCGCTGATGACGGCTATCCTCTCTACTGGCACGTCGTCCTCTCTTCCACGTTGGCCAGCCACACTACTCTACCAGCCAGACGTACTGCCCCCCGGTCGCCGCGAGCATTCCGTCACTCAGAAACACCGGCAAGGCTAAGACTTATCATGTAGGGTATATGTTCGTGTTCGCAACCGCCCGAGTCAGAAAAGGACAGTGAAAGAAGCGCGATGAGCGACCTACTCGCCGGCCTTGCGCAGTGGGCCATAGAAATAGTCTACTCCTTCGGCTACATAGGCGTAGCCGTCTTGATAGGGTTGATCAACCTGCACCTGCTACCGGTACCCACACAGGTGGTCCTGGGTCTTGCCGGCTTCCTGGTCGGACAGGGACAGTTTTCGTTCTTCGGAGTGCTGGCGTCCTCGACAGTAGGAGCGCTGGTTGCGTCGCTTATCCTGTATGCCCTGGGATTCTGGGTTGGCGAGGAGAACCTCCGCCAGCTCATCACGCGCCTCGAGCGGTTCAAACTGGTGTTCGTAGCAGACCTGGAGAGGGCGAGCGAGGTGTTCGAACATCACGGTGGGAAGGCTATCCTTATCGGCCACCTCTTCCCCGGGATAGGAGCCCTGATCTCCATCCCGGCGGGCATCAAGCGCATGCCTATCTTCGGGCAGTTCATGGCCTACTCGGTCCTCGGCTGCATTCTGTGGAACGGGGGCTTCATCATTCTTGGATTGGTGCTCGGCTCCAATTGGCCGGTCATAAAGCAGTACGCGGCGATCATCGAGTATGCGGCACTCACAGCCATAGTCGGCGGGGTCGTCTTGTTGCTGTGGCGCCGGCGGAAGGCGTGGCAGGTATACAACAAGCACGTGGAGCAAGAAAAGAAAACCCATCGCCACAAGCATTGAACGCGCCGCGGACTAGACACCGGAGAATGCTATCTTCTCGACCACCTACCTCACTCGTAAAGGTTCCCGAACACCAGGAAACCCACCGTTCCCGAAGCAACGGTGCTCTCCCCGTTGCTCGCGTGCACTTCAAAGGTGTAGAAGCATCCCTCCTCGGAATCCTCTTTCTTTAAGACGTGCCCGCCGATAGCAATCTCATCACCGACATAGACCATCCCGGAGAAGCGGGTCTTTAGCTCTTTTACGTAGCCGTGCTCCAGGTACGGGGAGAACGGGAAACTCAGCGCAGCGGCGGTGAGCATTCCGTGAGCTATGACGCCGGGAAGGCCGGCCTCTTCGGCAGCTTCGTCTATGGTGTGGATCGGGTTGTAGTCACCCGAAGCCCCCGCGTACTTGATGAGCTGTAACCTGGTAACCGGCGGTAGAGTAAGGTCTGCGAGCTCGTCCCCCACGTTCCAGGACGGCTTCGTGGCGCTCACAGCTCGAGGCTCTTTCTCATAGCCGGCGTGAGGATAGCGACGTCGAGCATGGCGAAGATGCGCGTGCCTTCGGGGCTCTGGCCAACTCGCTCGGAGATCAGGAACCCGAGGGTGCCCTCGCGCCCCTCCTTCTCGTAGTAGTCCTTGACCTCCGCGTAGCACATAACCTCCTCCCCCACCATAAGCGGCCGTTCGTAGCTTATCCGGTGCTCGCCGTGGATGAACCCCTGCCCCGGCGACCCCAGGCCTTCTAGCTCCCCATAATCGAAGGTACGTGGGAAAGTCGGAGGCGCGATGAGCCTGCCATACCTGCTCGCCTTCGCCGCTTCTTCGTTCACGTAGAGCGGGTTCGGGTCCCCGATGGCCTCGGCGAACTTTCTTACGGCTCCCTTCTCGACGACGTTTAGGACCGGTTCCGAGCGATGTCCGATGAACTGCCCGTAGGGCAAACTAATCTCCTTTAAGTCCGGGACCAGGCACCAAGGGTCTTGCGTACTAGCTCCCGAGCAGGTCTAAGGAACCGATCGCGGTCGGGGTCTTGTTGGTGGAGCACAGGGAGTAGAGCGCCGTGAAGCCCGTGTAATAAGAAATCGGCAGTGAACCCGGCGCCGGTCACCTCGAACTCCTCCGACTCGACACCTTTCTCGATAAAAACTCTCATCAGCTCCCGGAGCCGCTGCATCGCCTCGGCTTCGCTTACCGCCCTCTCATGGAACAACACACGATGCAGCTCGCGCTCGTCCAGGTAAAAATCGATCATCTCCTCAAGGAACCTGTCGAACCGGTCGAGCGAACTCCCGGAACCGTCCCCCTCGAGCAAATCTCCCGAGCGCAGGAGTAACCTCTC
>JAWWQA010000099.1:0-10381 GCA_033854695.1 Rubrobacteraceae bacterium | reverse complement strand
GCCTGCGTGACGCCGGCCTTGCTATCGCCGTCGTCACCTCCAAACGCCGCTCCTCCGTCGAGATGGCACTGAGCTCATTCCCCGGTTTGAAAAAAGTAGTCGACGTCTTCGTTACCATGGAGGACACCACGGAGCACAAGCCCCACCCGGCCCCGCTCCTCAAGGGCCTCGAGCTTCTCGGTAACGTCCCGCCCGAGAAAGCAGCCTACGTCGGTGACGCTCCCTTCGATGTCGACGCCGCCCACGCCGCCGGCGTCATGAGCGTCGCTGTCAGCTGGGGTGCCTTTACCCAAGAGGCTCTGCACGCAGCCGGCCCCGACCACCTCTTCAAAGACCTAGACTCCGCCGTCGAGTTCCTGCTGGAAGCAGCCGGCTAGCCACTATGGACCCCGGAGTGGGGTCTCACGGGGGCGGGGTGGCTGATACGGTTGATACCAAATCGTGTGTATACTGAGGCCATCTCGTAGAGAAAAGGGGTTACGAGCATGCTGGAATCGACGAGGATCAAGACCGAGATACCGGGGCCGAGGAGCCGGGCCTTGATGGAGCGAAAGGAGCGTGCAGTGCCCTATGGGACGGCGACCGCTATCCCTGTCTTTGTCAAGGAGGCCCGCGGCGCGCTCATAACGGACGTGGACGGCAACACCTTTATAGACTTCACCGGGGGCATCGGCGTCATGAACGTCGGGCACTCCGACCCCCGCTTGATCGAGGCGGTAAGAGCGCAGGTCGGCAACTTTACGCACACCGCGTTCCAGGTGCTGCCCTACGAGCCCTACGTCGAGCTGGCCGAGAAGCTGAACAGGCTGGTACCCGGCGAGTTCGAGAAGAGGACCATGTTCGTCAACTCGGGCGCCGAAGCGGTCGAGAACGCGGTCAAGATCGCACGCGCCTACACAGGCCGGGAGGCGGTGCTCGCCTTCGAGAACGCCTTTCACGGGCGCACCCTCCTGGCGATGACGCTCACCAGCAAGGTCAACCCGTACAAGAGGGGCTTCGGGCCGTTCGCCCCTGAGGTCTACCGGGTGCCCGCGCCCTACCCCTACCGCTGCCCGGCTGGCAAGGACTGCTCCGGCGGTTGCCAGGGCGACTGTTTCGGTTTCATAGAGCGGGCGCTGGTGGGTACCGTAGACGCAGAGAATCTTGCGGCGATCATCGTCGAGCCCGTCTCAGGTGAGGGCGGGTTCATAGCGTTCCCGGATTTCTACCTCAGGCGTTTAAGGGAGCTGTGCGACGAGCACGGCATACTGTTGATCGTGGACGAGATCCAGACCGGCTTCGGGCGGACGGGCAAGATGTTCGCCAGCGAACACTCGGGATTGGAGCCCGACCTCCTGACCACAGCCAAGAGCCTGGGCGGAGGGCTACCCATAGCGGGGGTCACGGGGAGAGCAGAGATCATGAACTCCGTACATCCCGGCGGCCTTGGCACCACCTACGGCGGTAACCCGGTGGCCTGCGCAGCAGCCCTGGCCGTACTCGATGTCTTCGAGCAGGACGACCTCCTCTCGCGGGCGAACGCCATCGGGGAGCGTATGATGGGTGCGATGCGTCACCTACAGGAGAAGCACCCGTTCGTGGGCGACGTACGGGGCCGCGGCCCGATGGTCGCCCTGGAGATAGTGAAGGACCCCGAGAGCCGTGCGCCGGACAAAGAGCGGACTGCACAGGTGATAGGGCAAGCCTTGCAAGAGGGCCTCATTCTCCTGGTGGCCGGGCAGTACGGGAACGTGATCCGCACCCTCATGCCGCTCCCGATAGCCGACGACGAGCTCGAAGAGGGCTTCGCTATCCTCGACCGGGCTCTGGCCGCCGTGGTTTGACTTTCTATACGCGGACCAACGCTCGAGGGCGTGAGGCTTAAAAGAGGACCTTTCAATAATGTTCGCGTGTTTGAGGGGAAAGGAGGCCTCCTATGGCCACTGCCACGATCGACGGCTTCGACCTCTTCTACAAGGAGGGAGGCAAGGGTTCGCCAGTTCTCTTGATCCATGGAACCCAGCCGGATGGTGATGTATGGGGTGAGTGCTTTGAGGAGCTTACGAGGGATCATCGGGTGATCTCCTACGACCGGCGGGGATTCTCGCGCTCTGTTCACCCTCCGATCAAGGACTACCGCCGCCACACCGCGGATGCGGCCGCCCTGCTCCGGCGGCTTGGAGCGATCCCGGCGACGGTGGTGGGCTGGAGTTGGGGATGCATTGTCGCCCTCGACCTCGCCGCCGGACATCCGGAGCTTGTATCGTCACTCGTGCTCATCGAGCCTGCGGTTCATCTGAAGAAACATCCCACCGCCACGCTGGTGAAGACCATGCTCAAAGTTCAGATTCTGCGGCGCATAAAGGGGGAACAAGCCGCGGCCGGGGCATTCCTGCGCTGGGCTTGTCGATACACATCGGGTGGGAGCGCGTTCGACCGTTACCCGGAGGCTCTCCGGGAGATCGTGCGCCGCAACGCTTCTGCCTTGCTGACCGAGGTTGATGCGGGCACGGGCGAAGACCTACCGGAGACCAGGATTTCTTCCGTACGGCATACCGTGACCTTCCTCCGTGGAGAGCTGTCCGACCCCTCGTTCCAGAAAGCGATAGATCGGCTCGTCAAACTGCTGCCCCAGGGTGAGGTGCGGCGCGTGCCGGGTGCGGGCCATGCTGTCCACTTCGATCAACCTTCGGCCTTCACGGACGCGGTGCGGCGAGCGGCCGGCCGAGACCGCCAAATCAACTCTCCGGCGTTCTAGAACGCAAATAGATTACCCGCGCTCCTGTTTACGTCTCGTTCAATAGCCCTTCCAGGTAGCCTGTGTGGTACTGTCCGGAGAGGAAAGCCTCGTCGTCGAGGAGACGGAGGTGGAGGGGGATGGTGGTTTTGATCCCTTCGAGGCGGAACTCCTCCAGCGCCCGGCGACCACGGGCGAGGGCTTCGTCGCGGTCGGTACCCCACACGATGAGCTTCCCGACCATCGAGTCGTAGAACGGCGGGATCTGGTACCCCGCAAACACTGCAGTGTCCACCCTGACACCAGGACCGCCGGGGACCTCTACGATAGTGACCTCCCCCGGTGACGGGAAGAAGTCGTTCTCTGGGTCCTCGGCGTTTATCCGAAACTCTATGGCGTGTCCGGCGAGCGGTATCTCCTCCTGTTCTACTGAGAGCCCCTCGCCTCCCGCGACTTTCAGCTGCCCCTTGACCAGGTCTATACCTGTGATCACCTCCGTGATCGGATGCTCGACCTGTATCCGCGTGTTCATCTCTATGAAATAGAAGGACTCGTCCTCGTCTACCAGGAACTCGACCGTCCCCGCGTTCGCGTACCCCGCGGCCTCGGCTAGCCGCACTGCAGCCCGAGTGATTTCCTCGCGTGTCCCGGCACTGATCGCCGGGGAAGGCGCCTCCTCGATGATCTTCTGCCGCCGCCGCTGCATCGAGCACTCCCGCTCGTAGAAGTGGATGACGTTACCCTCTCCGTCACCCATAACCTGCACCTCCACGTGGCGTGGCTCCACCAGGAACTTCTCCAGGTAGACCGAGCCCTCCCCAAACGCCGCCTCGGCCTCCCGCTTGGCCTCCTTGACGGCCTTTTCCAGTTCGCCATCGTCCTCGACGACTCGGATACCCCGGCCGCCGCCCCCGGCGGCCGCCTTGACCATGACGGGGTATCCGATCTCGCCGGCCTTCTCCATGGCTTCTTCGGGCGTCGCGTTCCCCTCCGTGCCGGGCACTACCGGCACATTAGCGTCTCTGGCGAGCCGCCGCGCCGCTGATTTGTCGCCTATCTTCTCTATAGTCTCCGCCGAAGGACCGACGAAGACCAGACCAGCTTCCTGGCAAGCCGCAGCGAAAGGAGCGCTCTCCGCGAGAAACCCGTAGCCCGGGTGCACCGCGTCTGTCCCTTTCTCCTTGGCTGCCTCGATGAGGGCTTCGATGTTCAGGTAGCTCTTCTGGGCCTTCGACGGGCCGATGTGCACGGTCTCGTCGGCGAGGCGCACGTGCAGGGCCTCCTCATCCGCGTCGGAGTAGACGGCAACCGACGGTATCTCGAGCTCCCGGCAAGCGCGTATGATGCGCACGGCGATCTCTCCGCGATTGGCCACCAGAACCTTCTTTAACATGGCGCGCACGACCTCCCGCCTGTGTACCTGACCCTTGTAAGTCCGTGCGCCATCATACATTTGCTCATCGGCCCACGCCGTCGCTGTCAGTAGTAGTTAACCCATCCTTTCAGCAATTGACCGGGATTTTCGGTCCTAGTAGTATTTTCGTTACTGTCGAGGGAAGGCGGGGTGCAACGAGATCATGAGCAACGTCGAGACCGAACTGCCCCAGGCGCGCTACAGCTACGGTGGAGACGAGTACGTCTTCGTAGAGCTCTCAGAGGCGATGAGCTTGAAGGTCAACTTCCGGGCGATGGCGATCACGAACAAGCTCCGGGAGGAGAACATACCCGGCGTGACGGACATCTGCCCGTCCAACGCTTCGTACATGATCCGTATAGACCCCGACGAGCTGCATCCGGACGACCTGATCTCCCGCCTCAAAGAGATAGATGAGGAGGCCGGCGACATCCATGGCTTCGAGTTACCCACACGGGTAGTGGACGTGCCCGTGATGATGGAAGACCCCTGGACCCACGAGACCCTGATGAACTTTCGCGATCGCCACCAGGACCCGGACTCGACAGACCTGGAGTACTCAGCTCGCATAAACGGCTACGACTCGAAGGAGGACTTCATCGCCGCCCTCCTGGACTCTCCGTGGCTGGTGACCATGATCGGGTTCGTGCCGGGCCTGCCCTGGTGTTACCAACTCGTACCACCCGAGGAACAGGTAGAGGTTCCCAAGTACGTCCGGCCGCGTACCTATACCCCCGAGCGGGCCTTCGGCTTCGGCGGCGGGTTCGCAGTCGTCTACTCGGTAGAGGGAGCGGGTGGTTACCAGCTCTACGGACTCGCTCCTGCCCCGGTCCTCGACATCGAACAGAGGCTCAAGGACTTCAAGAATTCAATCGTCTTCCCGAAACCCGGCGACGTCTTCAACTACCGCGGCATAGACCGGGAGGAGTTCGACGAGATCCGTGCCAAGGTAGAAGATGGGAGCTTCGAGTACCGTATCCGGGAGTTCACCTTCCATCCGGACCGTTCGCTGGAGGACCCGCACGAGTACAACAAGGAGATCCTGGGGGTGCTCTATGGCGATTAGGGTTAGACAGCCGGGCCTCCTGACCACCGTCCAGGACACGGGCCGGTTCGGGGAGTACGCTATCGGGATGCCGCCTTCGGGCGCGATGGACGTGTTCTCGTACCAGGTCGGGAACTATCTGGTCGGAAATGAAGATGGGGCGGCGGGGTTGGAGATCACCTACTTCGGACCCGAGCTCGAGTTCACCGAAGACGCCGTCATCGCCATCACCGGCGCGGAGATGCCGCCGAAGATGAACGGCGAGGAGGCAGCGACCTGGGAGGTGTTGCAGGTAAGCTCTGGCGACGTACTCTCCTTCGACTACTTGAAGAACGGCGCCCGGTCTTATCTGGCGATAGCTGGGGGGATAGACGTTCCTGTCTTCCTGCACAGCCGTTCGACGTACACCCTGATCGGGCTCGGCGGTCACGAGGGCCGCGCGTTGCAGGAGGGCGATGAGCTTGAGATCGGGGAGGCCTCCGATACGTCCGGCCGTGTGGGCATGGCCGTCGCCCAGGAGCAGATCCCAGCCTACTCCAAGGAGACGGAGCTGCGCGTGATGATCGGCCTCGCCAGCTACCGTCTGACCGAGGAGAGCATGGAGGAGTTCCTTAATACCGAGTGGACGGTTACCCCCGACGCGGATCGGGTCGGCTACCGCTATAAGGGTGGTGAGCTGGAGTTCATCGAGCGGGAGCAGCCCGCGGGGGCAGGAGCTGACCAGGCCAACGTGGTGGACTTCGGCTACCCGGTCGGCTCCATCCAGGTACCCGGCGGGGTCGAGCCGATCGTACTGATGAACGACGCCGTCACCGGCGGTGGCTACGCAACTATCGGCACCGTAGTAAGCGTGGATCGTGACAAGCTGGCCCAGACGAAGACCAACGACAAGACCCGGTTCCGTTCCGTGGACCTCGAAGAGGCCCTGAAGGCCCGCAAAGAGAGGCGGCAACAGATGGAGGAGATCAAAGAAGCACTCAGCTAGTCAGCTGGTTAGCCAGGGGGTTGGGAAGTCGGTGCTTCGATAGGGAAAACCAGTTCTCAGGTTGTTAGAGATGGTAAGTGGGTATTCTGGTCGAAGTCGGTTAGGGAGTAATAAAAGCTGACAGCTGAGGGCTGACAGCTCGCGACCAAAGGGAGCGAAGATGCAGATAGATTTTAACTGCGACATGGGCGAGAGCTTCGGCCCTTATAGCTTCGGCGCCGACGAGGAGTTGATGCAATACATCTCCTCCGCCAACGTGGCGGGCGGTTTCCATGCCGGCGACCCGCACGTCATGCGCAAGACCGTCGCGCTTGCTAAAGAGCACGGCGTAGCCGTCGGTATCCACAACGGCTACCGTGACCTGGTGGGCTTCGGTCGTAGGGAGATGCAGGTTACCCCGGACGAGATCCACGCCGAGCTGATCTACCAGCTCGGCGCTTTACGCGAGTTCGCCCGCTACTACGACATGGAGGTCCAGCACGTAAAGCCACACGCTTCCCTCTACATGACCGCCGCCCGCGACGAGGAGATTTCGCGCGCCATAATCGAAGCGATTCAGAAGGTCGACCCGGGCCTCGTCATCTACTGCATGCATGCGTCGGTAACCTACGAGGTCGCGAAGAAGATGGACCAGCCGGTCGCTACCGAGTTCTTCGCCGACCGCGAGTACAACGACGAGGGTCAGATCGTGTTTACCCGCAAGGTGACCGAGGAGCTGGACCCGGAGGAGGCAGGCGACAGGGTCGTCAGGGGCCTGACGGAGGGCAAAGTCACGGCCGTGAGCGGCAAGGATATAGAGATTCCCTCAGATTCGATCTGCGTCCACAGCGACACCCCTGGAGCCGCGAGATTGGCGGAGGCGATCGTCCGGAAGCTCGAGGAGCACAATATCGAGGTTCGTCCCCTCGGACGTGCCAAGCAAAAAATCTCTTAAAGGAGTGCGTACCTTGGCCAGCAATACCATCAAAGCGCAAATGCCCGGCACCTTCTACCGCCGTCCCGACCCAGATAGCGACGCTTACGTCGAGGAGGGCGATGAGGTTTCGGCGGGCGATACCGTCGGGCTCATAGAGGTGATGAAATCCTTCCACGAGGTCAAGACCGAGGTGGACGGCACGATCTCGAAGTTCCTCGTAGAGAACGAGGATGCCATTGATGCGGGCCAGGATTTAGTAGAGCTGGAATAGACTGGACTTGGATTGAGCTCGGAGGAGCTGCTCAAAGTCTGGGGTCATAGGCTCTTCTCCGGCAGGCGTCGACCCTGTCATAGACGTGCTCGCGCACGAGGCTGTCACGCATATAGATATGCCTGCCTTACCGTGGAAGGTATGGCAGGAGATCCAGGACGCCCGAAGCGGCAGGGACGGCGCCTGCGCCGCGGGCCACCCGGGACCATAGGCACGAGTGGAGACGGGGTATCCTAGCCCGGTGAACGGTGCTAGAGTATCCGTTCGTTGTAAACGGTCGCCTGCCAGAAGGAGAGGAGTAGGGATATGGAGGGTACGCTCTCGGAAGTAGTCGAGCAGGCTCTGGAGGTCCGTCCGCTCTCGCGCGAGCAGGCGCTGTGGGTGCTCTCCTACCCGGAGGCTCGTGTCGTGGAGCTGGTCACGGCGGTCCATCGGGTGCGCCGCAGGTTCTTCGGAGACCGGGTAAAGCTAAACGCTCTGGTCAACATAAAGAGCGGGCTCTGCCCGGAGGACTGCAACTACTGCTCGCAATCCAGGGTCTCAACGGCGCCCATCCAGAAGTATCCTTATCTAGGAACCGGCGAGGTCCTGGAGCGCGCGGCGAAGGCACGGGAGGCCGGGGCGAAGCGCCTGTGCCTCGTGGCGAGCGGCCGGGGGCCGACAAACGGGGAGATCGGACGCTTCGCCGGAACGGTGAGGGAGGTCAAGGAGCGCTACCCGGAGCTGGAGATCTGTGCCTGTCTGGGTTTGCTCAAGGACGGCCAGGCTGAGGAGTTGAAGAGCGCGGGCGTCCATGCCTACAACCACAACCTCAACACTAGCGAGAGCTTCTACGAGACTATCTGCTCGACCCACACCTACGAGGACCGCGGCCGGACCGTGAACGAGGCCAAGAGCTCCGGGCTCTCTCCATGCTCGGGGGCGCTCTTCGGGATGGGCGAGACTGACGACGACATAGTGGACGTGGCCTTCGCTCTGAGAGAGCTACGTCCGGACTCCGTGCCGATCAACTTCCTCATCCCCATCCCCGGAACACCGCTCGGGGGCAAGACTGAGCTCACACCGCAGAGGTGTCTCAAGATCCTCGCGCTCTTCAGGCTCGTCTTTCCGGACGTCGAGGTGAGGATAGCGGGGGGACGGGAGGTTCACCTGCGGAGCTTGCAGCCGCTCGGGCTCCTTCTGGCGAACGCTATCTTCGTCGGGGACTATCTGACTACCGAAGGCCAGGCGGCGAGTAAGGATCTGGAGATGATCTCCGACCTCGGGTTCGTCGTCGAGTCGGCCGAGGAGCGAACCCTCCCCCGCGAGCGCGCCGGTAGCGTGACCCTCAAAGACTACTCCGGGTAGTCGCACGGAGGAATAGAAGGAGGTTCCCCACGTGCACACGGACCACGACGTTCTAGCCAGGCTGGACAAGGAACACGTCTGGCATCCCTACACCCAGATGGCCGAGTACAACGAGAAGGACCCTCTGGTCATCGTAGAGGGCGAAGGGCGCAAGCTCAAGGACGCCAAAGGGCGCTGGTACTACGACGGGACTTCTTCGATCTGGCTGAACGTACACGGGCACCGCGTTCCCGAGATAGACGCTGCCATAATCGAGCAGCTCGGCAAGGTAGCCCACTCCACCCTCTTGGGACAGGCGAACGAGCCCTCCGTCGTGCTAGCCAAAGAGCTGGTGAAGCTCGCCCCCGATGGCCTGACCAGGGTCTTCTACTCCGACTCAGGCTCCGAGGCGGTCGAGGCGGCTATAAAGATGGCGCTTCAGTACTGGGCAAACCTCGCGGGTAGAGAGACCCGCCGTCACCGCATCCTCTCCTTCGAAGACGGCTACCACGGCGACACTCTGGGCGCGGTCGCCGCGGCCCCTGTCGAGACCTTCCACTGGCCCTTCAAAGCCATGCTTCCCTCTGCTCTAAGGGCACCATTTCCAAACCTCTATAGATCAGAAGAGCCCACGCCGGAGAGGGTGGTGCGGGCGTCTCTCGAGGTGGTCGAGAGGCTCTTTGAGGAGCATCCCGGTGAGGTTGCGGCAGTTATCGTGGAGGCGATGATGCAGGGGGTGGCCGGGATAGTAGTCGCCCCGGAGGGTTTTCTCAAGGGACTCTCGGAGCTGTGCGAGGAGCACGGCGTGCTTCTGATAGCGGACGAGGTCGCGACTGGCTTCGGGCGTACCGGCACATTGTTCGCCTGCGAGCACGAGAGCGTGACACCGGACCTGATGGCGGTCGGCAAAGGACTAACCGGCGGCTACCTTCCCCTCGCCGCGACTCTGACTACCAACGACGTCTATGGAGCCTTCCTGGGTAGCCACGCCGAAAAGAAGACCTTCTTCCATGGCCACTCCTACACCGGCAACCAGCTCGGCTGTGCCGCGGCTCTGGGCAACCTCGAGCGTATGCGGGAGACCAGGCTCATAGGGAGCCTCGCTGAGAAAGAGCGCCTGATTTCAGAACGGGCCGAAGCGATGCGCGAGCATCCCTACGTAGGGGACGTGCGCTACAAGGGGATGGTTCTGGGGATAGAGTTTGTCGCTGACAAAGAGACAAAGACCACCTACCCGTGGGAGGCACAGGTCGGGTGGCGGGTCTGTAATCGGGCGCGAGAGAAGGGTTTGCTCGTGCGGCCTTTGGGAAGCGTGGTCATCTTCATGCCGCCGCTCGGTAGCACCCTCGAGGAGCTCTCCGAGATGCTCGACATCTTGACCGGGTCCCTCTGGGAGGCAACAGAGGAGATCTCCAACCTCGCCGAAAAGGTTCTCTCAGGCGCCTACCGCGCCGGGTCTCCCGCATGACCCTCTGGCGGGAGACTCGCGGCGCGGCGCCGAACACCAGAGAGGTCTTCGGCGCGCTCACTGAGGAGCTCGAAGCGCTCCGGGACGCCGATCTCTATCGGGCGCCGCGCGTCTTCGAGGGCCGGGCGGATCGGGTGGTCGTCAAGGACGGGCGCGAGCTCCTGTGCTTCGCGTCCAACAACTACCTCGGGCTCACCGCGGACGAGGACGTGATCCATGCTGCGTCCGAGGCCACACTCC
>JAWWQA010000098.1:0-4136 GCA_033854695.1 Rubrobacteraceae bacterium | reverse complement strand
GCCTCACTACGCTTAGAGCCTGTTTGGTAAAGGTGAAGGTTAGGATGGTCTCGTACGCTATCTCCTATGAGAAAGCTGTATCTGACCGACCTGTCCGATGCTCAGTGGAGCCGTTTGCGATCGTATCTGCCCACCCCGAAAGCCGGAGGTAGACCACGCACCCACTCCTTGCGCAATGTTCTCGACGCCATCTTCTACGTGGTAAAAAGCGGCTGTCATTGGCGGCTTTTGCCCCATGACTTTCCTCCTTGGTCTACCGTTTACTATCACTTCAGAAGGTTCC
This sequence comes from Rubrobacteraceae bacterium, assembly GCA_033854695.1. Classification (GTDB taxonomy): domain Bacteria; phylum Actinomycetota; class Rubrobacteria; order Rubrobacterales; family Rubrobacteraceae; genus Rubrobacter_F. The sequence continues at coordinate 3,853 of JAWWQA010000098.1, read as the reverse complement.
GATTGAGTGGGTTGTGGTCGCTCATCCTCAAAGGTGTGCATGCGGATGAGAGAAAGAGGACGGGCAAGAATTCCCAACCGACGGCGGCTATCATGGACTCCCAAAGTGTCAAGACTGTCGAAGAATCAGCTCACCCAAGCGGCTATGACGCTCACAAGAATGTCAAAGGGCGCAAGCGCCACCTTCTGGTGGACACCGTGGGTCTTCCGCTCTCGGTTTACGTCACTTCGGCCGACGTACAAGATAGGGTAGGGGCACAGTGTCTTTTGGCCGGAATAAAGGTGCTTTTGCCCCCTTTGAAGAAGATTTGGGCAGATGGGGCCTACACGGGAGAGAAGTTAGCCGGGTGATGCGAAGAGCAGGGTGGATGGGAACTTGAGATAGTCGAGCGGAGTACAGAGACCGAAGGCTTCACCGTCCTGCCCCACAGATGGATTGTGGAGCGCATGCTTGGATGGCTGATGCGGAACCGCCGATTGAGCAAAGACTATGAGCGGAAGGTACAGACTAGCGAGACGTTCATCGAGGTGGCGATGATCCGCCTGATACTGAAGCGGCCGGCGAAGGGAGCGTGAACCTTACCAAACAGGCTCTTAGTCGTTGCCGATTTCCTCTTCGACCTCTGCGAGCCACTCGTCGAGGATCTGCTGGAATTTCTCAAGATCAGTCATCGCCATTTCTCCACTTTCTTCTGTAGACTCGTTTGCTTCCTTCGTAGGAAGTTGCCTCGAAGTCTACGACTTGAGCGTGGCCCCAGCGTGGTCGGGCTTTTCATAAGTGTGTCTTAGCTTGTGTTTTAACCACACAAGTCGGGAACGGACGGCCGGGGTAGCCGATGGCGTCTCGCGGGGGCAGAATGCGTCCTCATGGAATCCTTCACACCCCTCGACGCCCTACGCTTCTTCCCCGACTCGCTCTACCGCTGCTTCGTTCGGCGTGCTGAGGCGCTCTTCGAGCTCGAGGATGCCGTACTACTCACCGCAGGCATCGTACCTTCGCCCGTCCACCTGAGCCTCCAACCGTCGCACCGCCGCGGCTGGGGGAGTCTCTATGCGGCACTCGATCGGGGGCGGATCGATGCCGAGACCCTTCGGAAGTTGCTCGCTGGTCATCCGCTGCTCGCCGGAGGAGAGCCTCCCGTCTACTATGCCGTGGACGTTATAGCGTGTGGCCTCGTTGTGACGCGCAGAGTAGTAGCCCACAGCGCGGCTACTACTACCACCCCTCGCGTCACTCGGCCGGGCAGCCCATCGTCGCCGGGTGGGCCTACCAATGGCTGGCCCAACTACTCGGCTTGGTCCGCGACAGCTGGACTGCCCCGATGGACGTGGTACGCGTCCATCCCACGGAGAATACCAACGTGGTCGCCGCCGAGCAGGTCAAGGCCCTGCTCGGCCGATTGCCAAGGGAAGAGGCCATTCCTTTATTTGTCTTCGACGCCGGCTACGATCCCGTGCGGCTGTAGCAAGAAGGGCTTGAGGGTCGTCGGTGCCAGATCCTCGTCCGTTTGCGCGCCGGTCGCTGCTTCTAGGCCGATCCGAGCGGGCCGCCTGCTCCGACTGGCCGGTCGCGTCGCCATGGGCGCAAGCTTGAGTGCAAGGACCCGAGCACCTGGCCCCGGAGCCCTCGGCCGAGCACGCCTGCGAGCACGCCTGCGAGCACGCCGGCTACGGAACGGTGCGCGTGCGCGCCTGGGCTGGGTTGCACCCCAAGGTCTCTAGAGGTGCACGAGGGCCGCGGCAGCCGTGGCCCCACGCCGAAGGTCGTGCGCGGGACGCTGGTCTTAGTGGAGGTGGAACGGCTGCCACGCGGTGAGAGGCGGCGCGAGCCGCGGGTCCTCTGTGGCTGTGGTGGCACGGCGGTCCCGAAGAGTGCGCGCCGAACCTCCTCCTAAGAAGCCTCCTGTGGCGTGCCTAGGCGCGGCGCTTCGATCTCCTGGAGCATACCTTGCGCTTCCTCAAGCAGACTTTGGGATGGAGCACCCCTCGGATGCCCCACCCCGAGCAAGCCGACCGGTGGACGTGGCTAGTGGTCGCCGCTTTGACACAGCTTAGGCTGGCACGGGCGTGCGTGTCCGAGCGAAGGCTTCCCTGGGAGAGGCGCTACGCTGCTCCCGGTCAGCTGACGCCGTTGCGGGTCCAACGCGCCGTTTTGGCGCTTTTGGTGGAGCTGGGGACACCCGCGAAACCGCCGAAACCGTGCGGGCGCTCTTCTCCTGGGCGGCCCAAAGGCCGCCGTTCTGGCCGGGCTAAGCGCTATCCGGTGCTCAAAAAGGCCACCTGAACCCGGGAAGACCACGAACGCGAAGGTTTTGCGATGGACACCAAGCTCATCGTAAAACTCCTCGTGGTTAAAACACAAGCTTAGTGCAACTCCTCACTACGCTCTTACTACGCCCTGGCGATAGGCTTCTTAACGACCAGAATAGGAGGTAATAATCGTGCAACCTGCAACGCTCGATACTACGAAAATTACGGCCCCCCGCCGCCAAAGGAGGGGCTTCGGCGAACGGCGACGCCGTCTACAACGACGTCAATCAATACCTTCGTGAGTCCAGCCCCGAGGGCCGGCGCGAGTGGATTGCCGCCCTCGACACCATCGCGTCCCTCCACCCACGGGCCGTCATCGCCGGACACCAGCGCGCTGGTCGCCACGACGGTCCCGAGATCATCGAGGAGACCCGCCAGTACATCCGCGACTTCGACCGGATCGCGGAGACGACGGAAACGGCGCGAAAGCTGTATTTCCGTGAGGAGGTGCTGGCATGCAGTCGCGGTCCGAGAGAGCCCAGCTCGCCGTCCCGGTCAGCGGGCAGGACCACGTTCGGGGGACAGCGTCCACCGAGACGACGCTGGTCGAGTACGGAGACTTCGAGTGTCCTTACACGAGGAGGGCCCGCCCCGTGCTCAGGAGGCTCAGGCAGGAGTTCGGGGACCGGCTACTTTTCGTCTTTAGGAACTTCCCGCTTACCCGGATACACCCGCACGCCGAAGCCGCCGCCGAAGCTGCGGAGGCCGTTGCGGTCCAGGGCCACTACTGGCAGATGCACGAGATGCTCTTCGACAACCAGCGGGAGCTGGAGGACGAGGACCTCAGGCGCTACGCGTCGGAGCTGGGTCTGGATATGGCGAACAGACCAAAATACTACAAAATCGTGGTTTTCAGCTCCTGAACGGGAGTTAGAAAAGGGCACGGAGGAGTTTTTCAGCACGCTGGGGTGTTCTCGGAAACTCATATCCCGAATGTAGCAACCTACCGCATGGTTATCCGTCTGGGTGAATAAGAACCGCCACCTCACTCCCCTATATGGGACCGTCGAGGTGCTTGTTCAGGCTTTGTAACTCACTGAATAGATATGCGAGTTCGCTACTACCCTAACCAGTGCATCTAACGCAGCCTCCCTTGCCACGCTTATGCAACGGTTGGGTCGTATGCTAGCTAGAGCGCGATCATGAACCACAAGCAGTTAGGAGCGACACCGTAACCACCTCGTTGAACGAATCCATCCAGACGCAGTTTCGCACCATCGACGGGTTGTCCATTCGCTACGCCGAGAGCGACGACCGGAACGATCACGCCCTCTTGCTGAGCCCGTGGCCGGAGAGCCTGCTCGCCTTCGAGCCGACGTGGGCACGGCTCGCTGAACACACGCACTTGGTGGCCATCGACTTGCCGGGGTTCGGTTATTCCGAGCGCCGCGACGCGCTGCTGTCGCCGCGGGCGATGGGCGAGTTCATCATTCGTGCCGCCGACACGTTCGGGCTCGAGAACCCGCACGCCGTTGGTCCCGACGTTGGCACCGGGGCCTCGCTCTTCGCCGCGGCCCTGTATCCGGGACGTTTGCGCAGCGTTG